>NZ_JBSHAW010000002.1:0-158612 GCF_053611685.1 Streptomyces sp. NPDC054786
GGTTGATAGGCCAGATATGGAAGCCTGGTAACGGGTGGAGTTGACTGGTACTAATAGGCCGAGGGCTTGTCCTCAGTTGCTCGCGTCCACTGTGTAGGTTCTGAAGTAACGACCTGTGTCATTGCCGGGTTGGTCAACTTCATAGTGTTTCGGTGGTCATTGCGTTAGGGAAACGCCCGGTTACATTTCGAACCCGGAAGCTAAGCCTTTCAGCGCCGATGGTACTGCAGGGGGGACCCTGTGGGAGAGTAGGACGCCGCCGAACAATCATTCAGCTCCGGTCCCTGAACCCTCAGGGACCGGAGCTTTTTTGCGTTTCGGGCCGCTCGGTACGCTCATGAGCATGCGCTACGACTTGGTCATTTTCGATAATGATGGCGTCCTGGTGGACAGCGAACCGATCTCCAATCGGATCCTTGCCGCGTACCTCACCGAGCTGGGGCATCCGACCACCTATGAAGAGTCGCTGCGCGACTACATGGGCGGCGCGATGCACCGTATTCACGGGCGGGTGCTGGAGCGGTCGGGGAAGCGGCTGCCGGCCGGGTTCGACGAGACCTTTCACACGCGGGTCTTCGAGGAATTCCGCAGGCGGTTGGAGCCCGTGGCGGGTGTGGTGGAGGTGCTGGAGAAGCTGGCCGCCGACGGGGTGCCGTATTGCGTCGGGTCGTCGGGGAGCCATGAGCGGATCCGGGTGGCGTTGACGAAGACCGGGCTGATCGAGCGCTTTGCCGGGGGGCGGACCGGTGACGGTGCCGCTGAGCGCATCTTCTCCTCGCAGGACGTGGGGCGGGGGAAGCCGGCGCCGGATCTCTTTCTGCATGCGGCGCGGGAGATGGGTGTGGCACCGGGGCGGTGTGCGGTGGTCGAGGACAGTCCGCTGGGGGTGCGGGCCGCGGTCGCCGCGGGGATGGACGTCTACGGCTTCACGGCGATGACGTCGGCGGCGAAGCTGACGGAGGCCGGGGCCACCGCGCTGTTCGTCCATATGGCGGAGCTGCCGGCGCTGTTGCAGTAGAGGTGTCGCCGGTCGGACATAGGTCGGAATTGGCGGAGAGATCCATCTACCCAGCGGTAGCGGGGAGTCCTAGGCTGAGCGGCCATGACGGCCCCTCGGGTACCAGGAGCGCAGCTACGGCACGGCCGGGTGTCGCTCGCCCTCAGCTTCTTCGTCCAAGGGGCGGTCTTCGCCCTCCTCGTGACCCGAATACCCGCGATCCAGGAGCGCTACGGGATTTCGGACGGGCTGTTGCCGGCCTTCCTCGCGGCGGTGCCCCTCCTCGCGGGGGTCGGCAGCGTCGGTACCGAGCAGCTGGTGAAGCGGGTACGGCCCAGCCGGGTCCTGCGGTGCGTGCAGCCCGTGGTGTGTCTGGCGCTGCTGGCGGTCGGGTCGGTCGGGTCGATGGCGCAGGTCGGGGTGGCGCTGGCGGTCTTCGGGCTGTCGGTGGGGGCCCTGGATGCCTCGATGAACATGCTCGGGGTGCGTCTGCAGCGGGCGTACGGGCGGAGCATCATGCTCGGGTTCCATGCGGCGTACAGCCTGGGCGGCATCGTGGGTGCCTCGCTGGCTTGGGCGGGCGCGCACTGGAAGCTGTCGCTGGTGCTGCTGTACGGGCCGGTGGTGGCGGCCCTGGTGCCGCTGGCGCTGATCGCGGGCCGATGGTTCGTGGACCGGGACCATCGGGACCCGGTGGGGGGCGAGGAGGGGCCGGCGGCGGCCGTTGCGCCCCTCGCGATGCGGCTGTTGTTGCCGCTGTGTCTGGTGATGGCGTTTGCGTATATCGGGGACTCGACCGTCTCCAATTGGAGCGCCAAGTATCTGCAGGACGTCCTGGGGAGCTCGGAGCAGCTCGCCACCGTCCCGTACAACGTCTACATGGTCACCACGCTGCTCGGGAGGGCGGTCGGCGATCTGGGCGTGCGGCGCTTCGGGGCGGTCGCGGTGGTGCGGACCGGGACGGTGGTCGCGGCGGGCGGGTTCGCGGTGGTGGCGGCGGCGCCGGGGGCCTGGGCCGGAATGGCGGGGTTCACGCTGCTGGGGCTCGGGCTGTGTGTGATCGTGCCCCAGACGTTCGCGGCGGCGGGGCGGTACGCCTTTGAACACCACGGTGCCGGGGCGTCGGACATGGCCGTCGCACGGCTGAACATTTTCAACTATGTGGGCTTTTTGATCGGCTCTCCGCTGGTCGGTGCGCTCGGTGATGCCTGGAGCTATCGGGGGGCGATGCTCGTACCGATGGCCCTGGTGCTGGTGACGCTGGTGTATGCCCGATCGTTCGGGGCGCCGGAGGCCCGATACGGTGACGGGCATGAGCGGCCGCGCACAGCTGATGTGGGATGAGGCAGTAACGGGCTACGACTTCGGGTCCGGGCATCCGATGGACCCGGTCCGGCTCGCGCTGACCATGCGTTTGGTGGAGGCGTACGAGCTGGATCGCGGGCCGCTGGAGGTGGTCGCGGCCAAGCCGGCCGGGCACTCCACCCTGCGGCTGGTGCATCGCGAGGATTACATCGGCGCGGTCCGCAGAGCCTCGGCGGACCCCGCTGCCGCGGATCTGTCGTACGGGCTGGGGACGGCGGACGATCCGGCGTTCGTGGGGATGCATGAGGCGTCCGCGCTGATCGCCGGGCAGTCGGTGGGCGCGGCGGAGGCCGTCTGGCGTGGCGATGCGGCGCATGCGGTGAACTTCGCCGGCGGGCTGCACCATGCGATGCCGGGCGGGGCGGCCGGATTCTGTATCTACAACGACGCGTCGCTGGCGGTCGCCCGGCTGCTGGAGCTGGGCGCCGAGCGGGTCGCGTACGTCGATGTGGACGTCCACCACGGCGACGGGGTGCAGGCGGCGTTCTGGGAGGACCCGCGGGTACTGACGATCTCGCTGCACGAGCATCCGCGGACGCTCTTTCCGCAGACCGGCTGGCCGGAGGAGACGGGCGGCGAGGGTGCGGAGGGCAGCGCGGCGAATGTGGCGCTGCCGGCCGGGACCGGGGACGAGGGCTGGCTGCGGGCCTTTCATGCGGTGGTGCCGGAGCTGCTGGGGGCCTTCCGGCCGCAGGTGATCGTGACGCAGCACGGCGCCGACACCCACTTCGAGGATCCGCTGGCGCACCTCGCGGTGAGCCTGGACGCTCAGCGTGCGGTGGCGGAGGCCTGTCATGACCTGGCGCATCAGTACGCGGACGGCCGCTGGGTCGCGCTCGGCGGAGGCGGCTATGCGGTGGTGGACGTGGTGCCGCGCAGCTGGACGCATCTGGTCGCGATCGCGGCGGGCCGGCCGATCGATCCGACCTCCATGGTGCCGGAGGCGTGGCGGCACGAAGTGTTCCGCAGGACGCGGCAGTTGGCGCCGCTGCGGATGACGGACGGCCGTACGCCGCAGTGGCGGGACTTCGTCGACGACGGCTATGACCCGGCCGACCGGCTGGACCAGGCGGTGCTGGCCACCCGCCGGGCGGTGTTCCCGGCGCATGGGCTGCTGCCGTAGGGCCCCGCAGCGGCCCATGTAACGCTGGCACGGGCTTCAGGGGCCGAGGGGCGCCGCGTGCTCCGTAGCGCCGCCCGCCGCCCCCGTACGGCCGTATCCGGCGCCGTGCCCCGAAGGTGTGACTACCCGGCGGTCAGGGCAACCGTAGGCCGACCAACCGGACAGTATGGGACGCGTGTTGGGTACCGGGGCGCTGCGGGCGCACCTGATCGAGACGCGGCTCGCGGGGACGATCGCGACCACGCGGGAGAAGAGTCTGGCGCGCTACCGGCTCTTCGCGGCGCGCGATCCCCGGGCGCTGCTGGGGCTGGATCCCGAAGGGGACTGGCCGGTCGGTGAAGTACTGCGACTGATGGGGCAGGAGTGCGGAGTTTCGGCCGATCCCGCACATACTTCCGGCCTGGATGTGATCGATCCGGACCGCACCATCGCGGCGCTCGACCGGTTCGCCGAACGGGTCGGTGAGGCGGCCGGCCGCCGGGCGCCGGTGCTGATCGGCACCGGCCATCCGCACCGGCTGGTGGAGTTCTACGCCGCCCTCGCAGACGCTCTCTCGTCGGCGGGCTGCCCCGTTCTCACCCCGGCGTATGGCGACCGTGTCGACATAGCGACCCGGTTCGGGGTACGTACCTGCACACTCGACTACGTACGGGGAGTCGCGCTGATGCGAGAAACCGGCGTGCGGGGCGCGCCCGGGACGGGGGGCGTACACACCCATTCGCCGCTCCCGGTACGCACCGCTCTGGCGGCCGTGGGGGGCTCCGCCGGGCCGCTGCCGGGACTGGTGATCGGGGACCATGGCTGGGTCTGCGGGGCAGGTCAGCTGGGCATCGAGGCGATCGGGCTGGCGGACTCGGACGACCCGGCGCTGTTCGTCGGTCAGGCGGAGGGGCGGGTGTCGGTGGCGGTGCCGCTCGACGATGCGGTGCCGGCCGCGAACTATCAGCCGCTGGCGCGCTATGTCCTTAATCGGGCATATCTGTCCCGATAGTGGGCTGTTCGCTGCTCCTCTTCCCCACTCGCATCACCCGCCCCTAATCTGGGGAGTGAGCGCATAGCGACGAAGAGTCACCGGAGGGGAAGCCGGTGTCCGTCTTATGCGGAAGGTGCAGGTGTGGCATGGCTGCAGACCAGAGGCCTCTGAACGAGGTCGTGTTCCTGACAGTGGCGGAGGTCGCCACGGTGATGCGAGTATCGAAGATGACCGTGTACCGCTTGGTGCACAGCGGTCATCTGCCCGCGATTCGCGTGGGGAGGTCTTTCCGGGTTCCGGAGCAAGCGGTTCACGACTACCTCCGTGAGTCCTTTGTGGGGGTGGAATCGGCCTGACAGTTCTTCGCCGACCCTCGGATTACGCCGTTCGCCCGTGGCCGGGTAGGCTGGCCCGATGTAGGTAGTGTGGGCTCGGACGCCCCGCACCGAGTGATTCGAAGTAAGCGAGGGTAGTCGTGGGCTCTGTTATCAAGAAGCGGCGCAAGCGGATGGCTAAGAAGAAGCACCGCAAGCTGCTCAAGCGCACCCGTGTTCAGCGTCGTAACAAGAAGTAAGCGACGCTGACCGCGATTTCGCAGCCCCCCATCGCCCTGTGCGATCGGGGGCTGCGGCGCGTTGTGGGCCGTACGGACGGTGGTCGGACGGAAATGTGGCCACGGGCATCCTGTGGTCATCACAGCGCAACACCTACCCGATAGCGTGGCCCGGACAGCTCGGCCACGGCGGTCGCGGCGGGAAGGAAGGGCTGATCTTGGGCAAGGTCGTGCTCGTCACGGGAGTCGCACGGCAGCTGGGCGGCCGGTTCGTCCGCCGTATCCAGCGCGATCCCGACGTCGACCGGGTGATCGGGGTCGATGCCGTGGCGCCGGAACATCATCTGGGCGGCGCCGAATTCCTCAAGGCCGATATCCGGCATCCGGCCATTGCCAGGGTCCTGGCCGAGACGGGCGTCGACACGGTCATCCATATGGACATCAACGGCACGCCGTTGGGCAAGCGCGGCGGCCGCACCTCGGTGAAGGAAACCAACGTCATCGGGACGATGCAGCTGCTCGGCGCCTGTCAGAAGGCCCCGAATGTGCAGCGGCTGGTCATCAAGTCCAGCACCAGCGTTTACGGCTCCGCGCCCCGGGACCCCGCCGTCTTCACCGAGACCACCACGCCGAAGTCGCTGCCCAGTGGCGGCTTCGCCAAGGACGTCGTCGAGGTCGAGGGGTATGTACGAGGCTTCGCCCGGCGCCGGCCCGATGTGGCGGTGTGCGTGCTGCGCTTCGCCAACATCCTCGGGCCGTGTGCGGATTCGCCGCTCGCCGAGTACTTCTCGCTGCCCGTGCTGCCCACCGTCCTCGGCTACGACCCGCGGCTGCAGTTCGTCCATGAGGGCGACGCCATCGAGGTGCTGCGGATCGCCGCCGCCGCGCCGCGCCGCGGCACGCTCAACAGCGGCACCTTCAACATCGCCGGGGACGGCGTGCTGCTGCTGTCACAGACCTCCCGGCGGCTGGGGCGGCCCACCCTGCCGCTCCTCCTGCCGACCGTGACCTGGGCCGGTACGGCGCTGCGGTCCATCGGCATCACGGACTTCTCACCGGAACAGATCCGGCTGCTCACGCACGGCAGGGTCGTGGAAACGACGCAGATGCGCGAGACACTGGGGTTCCATCCGAAGTACACGACGGCGGAGACCTTCGCGGAATTCGCCCGCAGCCGTGGACCCGGGCTGCTGCCGCCCGAGTCCGTCGCCCGCACCGTCGACCGGCTCGCCGGCGTGCTGACGGCACGCGGCGGCCAGACCCAGTGAGGAGTTCACCCACGATGGCGGACGCCAAGGTCATCCCCTTCGGCGAGGAGCCCCGGGCGCGCAGGAAGGCCAGGAGGGCCGGGCGCACGGGGCGCGGTACGGCGCTGGCGCCCGTACCCGAGGCACGGACCGAGCACCCGCCGGCGGTGCCCCCGCGGCCGAGCCCCGGGCGGTCCCTGGACGAGCGGATCGCGGGCGGGCTGGCCTTTCTGCGCCGGCGGATCACCGGCGACTACGAGGTCGACGACTTCGGGTACGACGAGGAACTGACCGACCAGGTCCTGATGTCGCTGCTGCGGCCCTTCTACGAGAAGTACTTCCGGGTCGAGGTGAAGGGTGTCGAGAACATCCCCTCCGACGGCGGGGCGCTGATCGTCGCCAACCACTCCGGGACGCTGCCGCTGGACGGCCTGATGCTGCAGGTCGGGGTGCACGACAACCACCCGGCGCAGCGTCATCTGCGGCTGCTGGCGGCCGATTTGGTGTTCGTCCTGCCGGTGATAAACGAGCTGGCGCGCAAGGCCGGGCACACCCTCGCCTGTGCGGAGGACGCCCAGCGGCTGCTGGAGCGCGGCGAGATCGTCGGGGTGATGCCGGAGGGCTTCAAGGGCATCGGCAAGCCCTTCGCCGACCGCTACAAGCTGCAGCGGTTCGGGCGCGGCGGCTTCGTCTCGACGGCGCTGAAGGCCGGGGCGCCGATCGTGCCGTGCTCGATCGTGGGCGCGGAGGAGATCTACCCGATGATCGGGAACGCAAAGACGCTGGCGCGGGTGCTGGGGCTGCCGTACTTCCCGGTCACGCCGACCTTCCCGTGGCTGGGGCCGCTGGGGGCGGTGCCGCTGCCGACGAAGTGGACGATCCAGTTCGGTGAGCCGATCCCGACGGCCGGCTATCCGCCGGAGGCGGCGGACGATCCGATGCTGATGTTCAACCTGACCGATCAGGTACGGGAAACGATTCAGCACACCCTCTACAAGCTGCTGGTACAGCGACGCTCGGTGTTCTTCTGAGGGAAGGACCGGAAGAACACCGAGCGCCGGAGGGACCGCTTCGCTACTTGGGAAGATCCTCCCCGTCGATGCCCAGGCCGGGAAGCAGCCCCGGGATCAGCGGTGGGAGGGTGACGTCGGGCTGGCCGCCGGTGTCCCGGCCACTGTGGTGGTGGCCCCGGCCGTGCGGGGACGGGCTGCCGCCCTTGGACGGCGGGTCGAGCAGGCCGCCCGTATTGCCGCCGAGCAGGCCGTCCTCCTGGGACGGCGAGGCCGACGGGCGGGGGGCGTGCGAGCCGCGGGCGTGTTTGCCGGAGGCGGACTTGCTGCCCGACGGGGCCGGACGCCCGTCGGAGCCGGAGCCGGTGCCCCCGGAGGCGGGCGTGTTGCGGTGGTGGCCTCGGCCGTCCGGGGTGGGCGGCAGCAGCGGGCGGAGCGGACCGACCTCTTTGTCTATGGCGTCGAAGACCGAGCTGACCCGGTCACGGACGTCCATGAGCTGCACCGGGAGCCTGTCGCGCAACTGCGACCAGGTGCGGCGGTGGGACTTGGTGAAGGAGTTCAGCGCCTGGATGGGGCCGAGTGAGCCATCGCGCTCATACGCCTGGTGCAGCAGGCGGTGGCCCTCACCCGCGTCGTGTGTGACGCCGGCGAGCGCCTTGCGGACCTCGCCGAGCGCTTCATGGTCGAGGTCGGCGACCCGGGCGCGCTCCATCAGGCGGCGCGCCTCCAGCATGCGGATGGCGGCCTGGTCGAGATAGAGCTGCCCGCGGTCCGAGTCGTCGTCGGCCATGCCGAGCTTGAGATCCTCCATGCCGCGCTTGAGGCCGTAGAGGGAGTCGCCGGGAAGGGCGTCGGAGCTGGCCGCGGCGACGCCGGTGAACGCACCGGCGGCGACGCCGACCGTCAGCCCGCCCGCCGCCAGTCCCTTGGTGAGGCGGGAGCGCGGACGCAGCCTGCCGATCGATTTTGTGGCGCGGTGCGCGCCCTTGTGTTCGCGCTGCTCGGGCACCCTGGCACCGTCGGACGGAGCGCCTTCGGCGAAGGCGGACTCCATCGCGGCGATGAGCTGGGCGCGCTGGACAGTCTTGACCTCGGCTGCCATCTCCGGCCTCGGGAGTTTCCCGAGGCCGTCGGCGGCCGCCAACAGCCGTGCTTCGCCCGGCGCTTGCGCCGGATTGTCGACCTGGTCCTCGGCCGCCGTGCCCTCGAGGACCTGCTCCTCAAGGGCCTGGGCGAAGGCGTTGGCCCGCCGGTGCACCGAGACATTCGCGATCACGGGCGGCACCTCCTCTCGTCATCCCGCTCGACTCCCCGGACTGGCTTTGACTGTCCAGACGGACCGGACGGTTGCAAGCCGTTGTCCGCAGCCACTCGATCGAGTGAGAGGCGGCGGGCAAGGCATGACCGCATGGAGCCTGCATCCCGCACAACGAGCGGCGCGGCACTCGGGTTACGCACTCACGATGATCTGACCGACCGGGTATGGAAGGTCACCAAGAGTGAGCAGATACGGCATGGGACTGGTCATCGGCATCTGCGGACAGGGGGGTCGGGTCAGCGGGCGTCTTCGGGGAGCAGCCGCGCCAGGGTGCGTACGGCGCGGTACTGGAGGGTCTTGATCGCGCCCTCGTTCTTGCCCATGACGCGGGCGGTCTCGGCGACCGAGAGGCCCTGCAGAAAGCGCAGCGTGACGCACTCCTGCTGTTGGGGGTTGAGCTTGCGTACCGCCTCCAGCAGGGCGGCGTTGGAGAGGGATTCGAGGACCGAGTCCTCGGGGCTGCGCTCGACCTCGTTGGCGTCGAGCATCTCGCCCGTGGTGACTTCCAGGCGGAAGCGTGAGGACTTGAAGTGGTCGGCGACGAGGTTGCGGGCGATGGTCACGAGCCAGGCGCCGAAGTCACGGCCCTGCCAGGTGAAGGTGCCGATGCGGCGCAGGGCGCGCAGAAAGGTCTCACTGGTGAGGTCCTCGGCCGTGGCGCGGCCGCCCACGCGGTAGTAGATGTAGCGGTAGACCGTGTCGGCGTACTGGTCGTAGAGGCGGCCGAAGGCGTCGGCCTCGCCCGCCTGGGCTCGTTCGACGAGGTCCATCATGCGACGGCTGTCGCTGTCGGCGGGGCGACGGGCGGTGGTCGTGCCGGAGCCGGAGCGGCGGGTTCTGCCGGCGGCCTTGCCGACCGCAGCACTCCCGTCGGCCAGGGCGTAGCAGGGTCCGGCGGCGGGGACGGCTGAGGCGAATGCGGGGACGGCGTACGCGGTGGGGACAAAACTGCGCAGGTGGTCGACGAGTGTCGTACGCAGCGTAGCCAGGCCCGAGGCGTCAACCCCGACGTGTGGGTACACGGGACTCCCAGAGGCAGAGCTTCCATCACGTGCAGTGCGGGACCGTTCACTCGTCGTAGGGACGTGTGGGTTCCGGATTGCGTCTGAGGAGAATAACGCTTCGTACAGGCAGCGCTACACCCAGTTGCTCAAATCATCGATTACTTACGGTCCGTGCCGGGTTGGTGGCAGATCAAGTATCGAATACTGAGCAACTTTTGATCGGAAGGAAACGCAATCTGCCTGGTTGGAGGGCGTGTTGTGGTTACCCGGCGGCTACGGGACTGAGGGGACGGCGGAGGGGGTAGGAAGAGGGGATGGACCGCCGTCCCGTACGGGTATCAGGCCTGGTCAGCGGCGTCGGCGCTGCAGTGCGACCGCGGCTGCGGCACCGCCTGCGAGGGCGCCCACACCGGCCGCCGCGGGGATGCCGATCTTGGCGGCCTTGCGTCCGGTCCGGTAGTCGCGCAGCCGCCACCCCTGCTCCCGGGCGTGCTTGCGCAGTCGGCTGTCCGGGTTGATCGCATAGGGGTGCCCGACGAGCGAGAGCATCGGGATGTCGTTGGCGGAGTCGCTGTAGGCGGCGCAGTGCGACAGGTCCAGGCCCTCAGCGGACGCCAGGGCGCGGACCGCCTCGGCCTTGGCCGGGCCGTGCAGCGGCTCGCCGACCAGTTTGCCCGTGTAGACCCCGCCGACGGACTCGGCGACGGTGCCCAGCGCGCCGGTCAGGCCGAGCCGGCGGGCGATGATCGTCGCGGTCTCGACGGGGGCCGCGGTCACCAGCCAGACCTTCTGACCTGCGTCGAGGTGGGCCTGGGCCAGGGCGCGGGTGCCGGGCCAGACCCGCTCGGCCATGTACTCGTCGTAGATCTCCTCGCCGATGGACATCAATTCGGCGACGCGGTGGCCCTGGACGATGGACAGCGCGCTGTTGCGGACGTCCGCCATGTGCTCGGGGTTCTCCGAGCCGGCCAGCCGGAAGTAGATCTGCTGCCAGGCGAACCGGGCCAGATCGCGCTTGTGGAAGAAGTGCCGCTTGTACAGGCCGCGGCCGAAGTGGAACAGGGCGGCGCCCTGCATGACGGTGTTGTCCAGGTCGAAGAAGGCGGCGGCCGCCGTGTCCCCGACGACCGGGAAATCGGGTTCCGCCGCGGTCTCGGTCTCTTCGACGGGCGGCGCCTCCTGGGAGGACTTCCGGGCGGCCTCGGCTGCGGCCTCGCCGGCCAGCACACTGCGGGCCGTGGCGGGTCGTCTGCGGCGGGTGAGCCAACCCAGGGAGAAGAGTGCCCCGGAGGGACTCCAGCGGAGGCGATGAGCGGGCGACGGGCGGGCCATGGCGCTAGCGTAGCCAGTTTGTTCGGTGCAGCCGGTTACGGGCGCGTGTCCGGAAGGCCTGGGGCGGTGGACGGTTGCGTTACGGCCATCCGTGGCGGCGTCCACGAGAGCGTTCCTCGCGGCCTCGCGGAGCGGGTACGGCTCAGGCGCCCAGAGCCGTACGCAGCCGCTTCGGGTCGACCCGCCAGAAGTCGTGCTGGGCGCCGTCGACGAGGATGACCGGAATCTGCTCCCAGTACTTGCGGTGCAGCTCGGCGTCCTCGGTGATGTCTTTCTTCTCCCAGGACGCGCCGGTCTCCGCGCACACTTTCTCGATCACGGCCTGGGCGTCATCGCAGAGGTGGCAGCCCGGCTTGCCGACGAGGGTGACCATCCGGTCGGCGGGGTTCTTGCGGGGGCTGCGGCTGAACAAGGGGGCCATGGAGACATTGTGCCGGGTCGGGTCGGCGGGAGGGCGTGTCGCGGGGGCCGGGCCGGGCCCCGCACCGCCGGGCACGGATTCGGGGCGCGCCCGCGGCGGTCCGGGTCGATTACCATCGGTGGGCGATTTGTAGGTTTCCGGGGGTATGGCGATGAGGAGTGAGGGCACGTGCTCCCGTGGGTGCTGCCGTGTTTCACGGGCGGCGCGAGTGAACGGTGTGACGTGGGAGTTGGTTCCGCGGAGGCCTGTAATAGGCGCGTGACCCCGGTCACTTTGGGCGGACAAACCGGACACCATCTTTGTGCACGCGTTCACAAAGACATAGCCTGCAGAAGACAGGGCGGTCGGGTTCCATGTGGTCGCCCGCAGCCCCGCTCTACCCGCAGGAGCACCGTGGCAACTGGCCGAACTCACCGACCGGCGACCCGCAGCCGAGGCATTCCCGAGGCCACCGTCGCCCGTCTCCCGCTGTATCTGCGTGCACTGACCGCGCTCTCCGAGCGTTCGGTCCCCACGGTGTCCTCCGAGGAGCTCGCCGCCGCGGCCGGGGTCAACTCCGCCAAGCTGCGCAAGGACTTCTCCTACCTCGGCTCGTACGGAACCCGCGGCGTCGGCTACGACGTGGAGTACCTCGTCTACCAGATCTCGCGCGAGCTGGGGCTGACGCAGGATTGGCCGGTTGTCATCGTCGGTATCGGTAACCTCGGCGCCGCGCTCGCCAACTACGGCGGCTTCGCCTCGCGTGGCTTCCGCGTCGCCGCGCTGATCGACGCCGATCCGGCCATGGCCGGCAAGCCCGTCGCGGGCATCGGTGTCCAGCACACCGACGAGCTGGAGCACATCATCGAGAGCAACGGCGTCTCGATCGGCGTCATCGCCACGCCGGCCGGGGCCGCCCAGCAGGTCTGTGAGCGTCTGGTCGCCGCCGGTGTCACCTCGATCCTCAACTTTGCGCCGACCGTGCTGACCGTCCCCGACGGGGTGGACGTGCGCAAGGTCGACCTGTCGATAGAGCTGCAGATTCTCGCCTTCCACGAGCAGCGCAAGGCGGGCGAGGAGGCCGGGCCCGACAGTGATGCCCCGGCTCCGGCCGCCCGCGCCGCTGCCGCCGTGGCGGGCGATCGTAAGGGACCTGACGGGGACATGCCCGCCGTGATGCCGGCATGACCCTCCTGGTCGTCGGACTGAGCCATCGCAGCGCGCCGGTGAGCGTGCTGGAGCGGGCCGCACTCGCCCCGGAGGCGCGCGGCAAGCTGCTGCAGGACGCGGTGTCGGCCGAACCGGTCACCGAGTCCGCGGTGCTCTCCACCTGCAACCGCATCGAGCTCTACGCCGATGTGGACAAGTTCCACGCCGGTGTCGCCGAACTCTCCACCCTCCTGGCCCGCCACAGCGGCGCCGGCCTGGAGGAGCTCACCCCTTATCTCTATGTCCACTACGAGGACCGCGCCGTACACCACCTCTTCTCGGTGGCCTGCGGCCTGGACTCGATGGTCGTCGGCGAGGGCCAGATCCTCGGGCAGATCAAGGACGCGCTGGCCGTCGCCCAGGAACTGCACACCGCCGGGCGGCTGCTGAACGACCTGTTCCAGCAGGCTCTGCGGGTCGGCAAGCGCGCCCACAGCGAGACCGGCATCGACAAGGCCGGCCAGTCGCTGGTCACCTTCGGGCTGGAGCAGCTCGCGGCCGGCCAGGACGTCGCGGACTGGGCGCGCGGCAAGCGGGCGCTGGTCATCGGTGCCGGATCGATGTCGTCGCTGGCCGCCACCACCCTCGTACGGGCCGGGGTCGGCGAACTGGCCGTCGCCAACCGCACCGTCGAGCGCGCCGAGCGGCTCGTCCGGATCCTCACCGAGCCGGGCGGACCCGGCGCCACGCACCGGCTCACCGCCCGTGCGGCCGCCATGACCTCCGTCCCGGACGAGCTGGCGCTCGCCGACATCGTGGTCTCCTGTACCGGCGCGACCGGTCTGGTCCTGGCCGGCGAGATGGTCGCGGCCGCGCGCGAGGGGAACGCGGCGCCGCTGGCGCTGCTCGACCTCGCGATGCCGCGGGACATAGACGCCGCGGCACACCGGGTCGAGGGCGCGCATCTCGTCGACATCGAGTCGCTGGCCGACGCGTCCGCGGACGCGCCGATGGCGGCCGACGTGGACAAGGTGCGCGGCATCGTCTCCGACGAGGTCGCCGCGTTCGGCGCGGCCCAGCGGGCCGCGCACATCACCCCCACCGTGGTCGCCCTGCGCACCATGGCAGCGGATGTCGTCGCCGGTGAGATCGCCCGGCTCGACGGCCGCCTTCCCGACCTGGACGACAAGCAGCGCGCCGAGATCACCCAGACGGTGCGCCGCGTCGTCGACAAACTCCTGCACGCGCCCACCGTCCGGGTCAAGCAGCTCGCCAGCGAGCCCGGCGGCGCCGGGTATGCGGACGCCCTGCGGGAACTCTTCGACATCGACCCCCAGACGGTCGCCGCCGTCAGCCGGGCCGACACGCGCGCCGACAGGCACGATGCACGGGAGCGGGCATGACCGACAGCACTACGAGAGCACTGCGGCTGGGCACGCGGCGCAGCAAGCTCGCCATGGCCCAGTCCGGACGCGTCGCCGAGGTGGTACGCGAGCTGACGGGCCGTCCCGTCGAGCTGGTGGAGATCACCACCTACGGCGACACCTCCCGTGAGCACCTCGCGCAGATCGGCGGCACCGGCGTCTTCGTCTCCGCGCTGCGCGACGCGCTGCTCGCCGGGGAGATCGACTTCGCCGTCCACTCCCTCAAGGACCTGCCCACCACGCAGCCCGAGACCCTCACCCTGGCCGCGATCCCCGTACGGGAAGACCCCCGTGACGCGCTGATCGCCAGGGACGGGCTCACCTTCGAGCAGCTGCCCGACGGCGCCCGGGTGGGGACCGGGTCCCCCAGGAGGATGGCGCAGCTCAACGCCTGGGCCAGGTCGCTGGGCCGGCGTGTGGAGACCGTGCCGATACGCGGGAACATCGACACCCGCATCGGCTTCGTCGAGAAGGGGGAACTGGACGCGGTCGTACTGGCCGCCGCCGGACTCACCCGGATCGGCCGGATCGACGAGGCGACGCAGCTGCTGTCGCCCGACGTGATTTTGCCCGCCCCCGGCCAGGGGGCACTGGCGATCGAGTGCGCTGCGGTCAACGTGGACCTCATCGCCCTGCTTGCCGAGCTCGACGACCCGGACACCCGGGCCGCCGTGACCGCCGAGCGTTCCCTGCTCGCCGCCCTGGAGGCCGGCTGTTCCGCACCCGTCGGAGCACTGGCCGACCTTTCCCCAAGCTCTCGACTTCGCTCGAGCAGGGGAGACCCCAAGGCTGACGAGCAGGCTGTCACCGATTTGCATCTGCGGGGTGTCGTCGGCACGACCGACGGCAGCACGCTGGTGCAACTGTCCACCACCGGGCACGTACCCGCCTCTCCCGACGACGTGTCGACCCCGCTGAACCTGGGTCGTGAACTCGCCGCCGAGATGCTCGCAAAGGGTGCGGCCGGTCTTATGGGGGAGCGAGCACTTTGAACCCCACCGCCCCAAACCACTCCGCCTCCGGTCAGGTCACCTTCCTGGGTGCCGGGCCGGGAGACCCGGGTCTGCTGACGCTGCGTGCCGTGGAGGCGCTGGCCTCCGCGGACGTACTGATCGCCGACCCGCAGGTGCTGGACGTCGTGCGCGTGCATGCCCGCGCACAAGTGGACACACCACTGCAGGCAACAGCTGACGAGGCGTCAATCCCCGTCACCCCCAACGGCGTTTCCACCCTTCGGGACACCGCCAATCTTGTCATGACGGCCGCCCGTGCGGGCAAGCGGGTCGTACGAGCCGTCACCGGGGACCCCGGGCTCGACGGTGATGTCGCCGAGGAGATGCTGGCGTGCGCCGCCGAGGGGATCGTCTTCGAGGTGGTGCCCGGCATCGCCGCGGCGGTCGGCGTGCCCGCGTACGCCGGTGTGCCGCTACGTGACGCCGAGGGCACCGACGTGCGCTTCATCGACGCCCGCAGCGCCGACGCGCGCTGCTGGTCCGAGGTGGGTGCCAGTGACGCCACCGCCGTCGTCTCGACCACCCTCGACTCGGTGGCCGCGGCCGCCGGTGAGCTGGTGTCCGCGGGCCGCAAGCCCGACACCCCGCTGACCGTCACCGTCGCCGGTACCACCACGCGCCAGCGCACCTGGACCGCCACCCTGGGGTCGGTCGCCCAGGTGCTCAAGGCCGCCAAGGTGCTGCCGTCGCCGGACGGGGGCCAGCCGGTCATAGCCGTGGTCGGTGAGCGCAGTGCGGCGGCCCAGCGCGACCGTCTGTCGTGGTTCGAGTCCAAGCCGCTCTTCGGCTGGCGGGTGCTCGTGCCGCGCACGAAGGAGCAGGCCGCTTCGCTCTCCGACCAGCTCGTCTCGTACGGCGCGGTGCCGCACGAGGTCCCGACCATCGCCGTCGAACCGCCGCGCACCCCGCAGCAGATGGAGCGCGCGGTCAAGGGCCTGGTCACCGGTCGCTACGAGTGGATCGCCTTCACCTCGGTCAACGCCGTCAAGGCCGTCCGGGAGAAGTTCGAGGAGTACGGCCTGGACGCCCGCGCCTTCGCCGGGATCAAGGTCGCCGCGGTCGGCGAGCAGACCGCCAAGGCGCTGGTCGCCTTCGGTGTGAAGCCCGACCTGGTGCCGAGCGGGGAGCAGTCGGCCGCCGGTCTGCTGGAGGACTGGCCGCCCTACGACGCGGTCTTCGACCCGATCGACCGCGTCTTCCTGCCGCGCGCCGACATCGCCACCGAGACCCTGGTCGCCGGGCTGATCGAGCTGGGCTGGGAGGTCGACGACGTCACCGCCTACCGGACGGTGCGCGCCTCGCCGCCGCCGGCCGAGACCCGTGAGGCGATCAAGGGCGGCGGTTTCGACGCCGTGCTCTTCACGTCCTCGTCGACCGTGCGGAACCTGGTCGGTATCGCGGGCAAGCCGCACAACGTGACGGTGATCGCCTGTATCGGCCCGGCCACCGCCAAGACCGCCGAGGAGCACGGGCTGCGGGTGGACGTCATGTCGCCCGAGCCGTCGGTGCACAAGCTGGCCGAGGCGCTCGCGGACTTCGGTGCGGCGCGGCGCGATGCCGCGCTGGAGGCCGGGGACCCGGTCACCCGGCCGAGCGAGCGGCGGCCCGGGTCGCGGCGACGGGTTCGTAGCTGAGCGGAGCGGCAGTAGAACGGCTTGAAGGGCGCCTCTTTTGGGGCGCCCTTCTGCGTTACTGCCGCTCGGCGGCGTACGGGAGGAAGTCGGCCCAGGTGGTGGGGGTGAAGGTGAGGCGGGGGCCGTGGGGGTTCTTGGAGTCGCGGATGAGGATGGTGTGGGTGTCGGGGGTGGTGGCGACCTCAACGCACTGGGCCCCCTCGTCGGTGCTGTAGCTGCTCTTCGCCCAGTTCGGTTCGCGCTCGGTCCCGGAGGAAGGCTTGAGGGTCATGTCTCTTCCCGCGCTTTCTCGATAAAGGCCAGTGACTCACGTGGTGTGAAAGCTTGCGCCCGGATGTTGCCATAACGCATGTCGAGCATCTGTACCTGTGGGGGTTCGGAGATCACCCGGCTGAGGTGCTGGACCTCGGCGAGTGCCACCGTATCGCCCCCCTTCAGCCGGAGCAGGCTGAACGAACCGCTGAGGCCTGAGTTCACTTCCCGTCCCAGCGGGAGCACTTGGAGGTCCACGTTCCGGAACTGGCCGACCTCCAGCAACCGTTCGAGTTGCCTGCGCATCACCAGTCTGCCCCCGATGGGGCGGCGCAGCGTCGACTCGCACTGAACAAAGCTGAAGATGGGCGGAGTCGCTGAGCTGTCCAGGATCTCCTGGCGGGCCATGCGGGCCGCCACCCGCTCCTCGATTTCGCGTGGCGGGAAGAGCGGGCGGCGGTTGCCGATGAGTGCTTGTGCGTACTCCTCAGTTTGCAGCAGGCCGTTGAGGACGGAGTTTTCGTAGTGGCACAGCTCGACCGCCGCTGCCTCCAGCTTCTTCAGGTCCCGTACCTTCTTCGGGTAGCGGACGAGCGCCACGTCCTCCTTCAGCGCGGCGAGACGGCCACCGGCTCCCAGTACCTCGTCCGCCTGGTCCAGGTACTCCGGTCGGGGAACCCGGCGTCCGCGCTCCACCGAGGACACCGACTCCTCGCCGTACCCGATTGCTGTCCCGAACTCGGCCTGGGTGAGCTCGGCCGACTCGCGCCACAGCTTGAGCTGCCGCCCGACGATTTTCATCACGGCCCCGGCTTCCTCGTCCTCCGGACCCGTGTCCCATTCGCTCATGTCCGCCGTCCCTCCGTCACGGTGACCCTGTTCAACGCCCGTCGTCCGTGACCGCTACGCCGCACGGCCCGGACAAGAGCCGTATCGCCCCGGACAGTCGCCGCCCGCCCGGCCTCCGGCCCTTCTCAGGCTAGATACGCGCGACCACGCTGTGTGACGTGAATCAGCGAATCACCCGAATCAGCAGTTCCGTTATCGGTCTCGCGGCGGGCCCCGCCCCGGCGCTCCGGTTCTCCGTACCGCTCTCCGCCACCCGCCGCGGAGCGCGACTGGCGCGGCTTCTGGCCACCGAGCAACTGCGCTCGTGGGAGCTGCCGTTGGACCCGGCGAGGCTGATCGTGGCCGAGCTGGCGGCGAATGCCGTGCTGCACGGCCGGGTCCCCGGGCGGAGCTTCCGTCTGGTCCTCGCCGTCACGCGGCCCGCCACGCTCCGTATCGAAGTGACCGACACCCGCGGTGACCGGCTGCCCGCCCGTACGCCGGGCGTCGGTGGGGCTCTGGCGGAGTCCGGGCGTGGGCTGCTGCTGGTGGGGGAGTTGGCGGACCGCTGGGGCGTCGAGGAAGGGCCGGTGCCGTGCAAGACCGTCTGGGCGGAAATCGAGGTCGTCCGGGCCGCTGAAGCTGAGCGTTGAGCCGGAGCCCGGAAGGGCGGGACCCGGTGGCCCGGTCGACGGCGCGGCGGGCGGTCAAGAGCAACGCCCCGTACGGTCCGCGGTGCTCGTACGAGGCGCGGGGCCTGTACGGTCCGCACCCCTGCCGCCCGCGCCTGAGGAACCCCCGTCCGACCCGAAGAACCCGGCCGGGCTGCTCGCCCACCGCCTCCGGGAGCTGCCGCCGCCACCGCTTCCCGCAGACGGCGAGGGCCCGCCGGGCCTCGGCACGGACGATCGTCGCCGGCCGCCGCCGCACCCGTTCCAGACCTGCGACGGCTGCGACCGCGCCTTCCGTGCCCGGCGGCCGGGGTGCTGCCGGGCCGCGGCGAGCCGGCGGCCGGCGATCCCGCAGTGGCGGCCTGAGCGGGCGGCGGATGCGGCCTCGACTGCCGACGACACGTCGGCAAAGGCAGGGGCGAAGCGGGCGTAGCGTGGGCGGTATGACGAAGTACGGAAGCTTCCCCGGTGCGCGGCCCCGGCGGCTGCGTACCACCCCCGCCATGCGGCGGATGGTGGCCGAACACCGGCTGCACCCCGCCGACCTGATCCTTCCCGCGTTCGTACGGGAGGGCATCAGCGAGCCGGTGCCGATCTCCGCGATGCCGGGCGTCGTCCAGCACACCCGCGACACGCTGCGGAAGGCCGCCGTCGAGGCGGTCGAGGCCGGGGTCGCCGGGATCATGCTGTACGGGGTGCCCGACGACGCCACGAAGGACGGCCTCGGCACGGTGGGCACCGACCCGGACGGGATCCTCCAGGTCGCCATCCGAGACGTGAAGGCCGAGGTCGGCGACGACCTCGTCATCATGTCGGACCTGTGCCTGGACGAGTACACCGATCATGGTCACTGCGGCGTGCTGGACGCCGAGGGGCGGGTCGACAACGACGCGACGCTGGAGCGCTACGCCGAGATGGCGCAGGTCCAGGCCGACGCGGGTGTCCATGTCGTGGCTCCCAGCGGCATGATGGACGGCCAGGTCGGCGTCATCCGTGACGCGCTCGACCAGACCGGGCACGAGGACGTGTCGGTCCTCGCCTACACCGCGAAGTACTCCTCGGCCTTCTACGGGCCCTTCCGGGAGGCCGTCGGCTCGTCGCTGAAGGGCGACCGCAAGACCTACCAGCAGGACCCGGCCAACCTCCGTGAGTCGCTGCGCGAGCTGGCGCTCGACCTGGAGGAGGGCGCCGACATGGTGATGGTCAAGCCGGCGCTGCCGTACCTCGACGTGCTGGCGAAGGTCGCGGACACGGTGGACGTGCCCGTCGCCGCGTACCAGATCTCCGGTGAGTACGCGATGATCGAGGCTGCCGCGGAGAAGGGCTGGATCGACCGGGACAAGGCGATCCTGGAGGCGCTGACCGGCATCAAGCGGGCCGGTGCCCAGATGATCCTGACGTACTGGGCGACGGAGGTCGCGCAGGGGCTGTGAGGCGCCCCGGCCGGCCGTGCCGTTGCCGAAGCTCCCGTCCCCGGGTTCCGGGGGCGGGAGCTTTGTCGTGGGCACCACGTTTTGTCCGCCGTACGCCGGGCACGGGACCGATTGTCAAGGAACACCCCGACCGACCGAGGAGCGGGTAACCATGACTGCCAAGCGCAAGATGCAGGCCAAGGGTGCGCAGGTCATCGGCGCCATGAAGGAAGTCGTCGGCCGGGCCACGCACAACCGCAAGCTGGAGGCCGAGGGCAAGGCCGAGAAGACCGCCGGGCACGGGCTGGACGCGAGCGAGAAGACCAAGGACGCGGTACGCAGGCCCTGGCAGCACTGACGGCGCCGTCCGCGCCGGAACCCCGCGCCGGGACCTCGTGGCCGCTCAGCCCGCCACGGCCCGCGCGAGCACCCTCGTCACGTCCACGACCAGCGGATTGTCGTAGGACGCGGCCTGCTCCGCCTTGCCCGTCAGCACGGCCAGCACGATCGGGGTCCGGGGGCCAGGCCACCCCCACGTCGTTGCCGGTGCCGTACGAGCCGGAGCCCGTCTTGTCGGCGATGGCCCAGTCCTTGGGCAGGGCGGCGCGGAAGCGTTCCGTGTTGGTTTCGTTGGTCTTCATCCATGCCGTCAGCCGGCCCCGGTCCGATGGCGTGAGCGCGTCACCCACGAGCAGCCGGGTGTAGGTGTGGCCGATGGCGGCGGGGCTGGTGGTGTCCGTCCTGCGCCAGGGCTCGGCCGAGTTCAGTTCCGTCTCCCAGCGGTCGAGGCGGGTGGTGCGGTCGCCGAGGGAGCGGGCGAAGTCGGTGACGGCGGTCGGGCCGCCGAGCTCGCGCAGCAGGAGGTTGCCGGCGGTGTTGTCGCTGCGCTGGAGGGCGGCGGCGCACAGTTCGGCGATCGTCATGCCGGTGGCGACGTGCTTTTCGGTGACGGGCGAGTTCTCGACGAGGTCGGCGTCGGTGTAGTGGATGCGGCGGGCCAGCGTCTCGCCGTTGCGGTCGAGGTCGCGGAGCACCGCCGCGACGGCGAGGGTCTTGAAGACCGAGCAGAGGGGGACGCGGGTGTGCGCCCGGTAGGCGACCGTCGCGCCGGTGGCGGTGTTGTGGGCGAAGGCCCCGACCCGGGCCCGGTGTTCGTGCTCCAGCCGGCGCAGCGCCGCGTACGGATCACCGGTGGTGGGGGCCTGGGCGGCCGCGGACGTGGTGGCGGACGCCAGGAAACCTGCCGCCAGCAGTCCGGCTCCGGTGCCCAGCGCGGCGCGCCGGGTCGAACCGGCGGTGTGTGTGGCCCGCTGATCGCTTCGGTGTGGTGCTCGGTGCATCGCTGCCCCTCCCCATGAGACCTGAGCGGCCCCGTACAACACCTGTGGTGTACGGGGCCGTTGTGGCAGGAGCGTAAGCGACGGCAGGCCGTACGGACGGCCGGACGACGCGACCGGGTCAGAGGCGCTCGGGCGTACGGATGCCGAGCAGCGCCATGCCCTGGTGGAGGGTGCGGGCGGTGAGGTCGCAGAGGAACAGCCGGTTCGCGATCTGGTCCGGGCCGCCCTCGGCCTTCAGGACCGGGCACTGGTCGTAGAAGGTCGTGAACAGCGAGGCGAGGCCGTAGAGGTACGCGGCGAGCTTGTGCGGCTCGTACGACGCGGCGGCCTCGGCGAGGGTCTCGCCGAACTGGTCGAGGTGCAGGCCCAGCGCCCGCTCCGCCGGGGCCAGCGGCAGCTCCGGGTGCGCCGCGGGGGCCGCGTCACCGGCCTTGCGGAAGATCGACCGGATACGGGCGTAGGCGTACTGGAGGTACACCGAGGTGTCGCCGTTCAGCGACACCATCTGGTCCAGGTCGAACTTGTAGTCCCGGCTGGCCGAGGTCGACAGGTCCGCGTACTTCACCGCGCCGATGCCGACCTGCGCGCCGTTGCCGGTGATCTCCTCCTCGGTCAGGCCGATCGGCTCGCCCTTCTCCCGCACCACCGCGGTCGCCCGGTCGATCGCCTCGTCCAGCAGGTCCACCAGCCGCACCGTCTCGCCCTCACGGGTCTTGAACGGCTTGCCGTCCTTGCCCAGGACCGTGCCGAAGGCCAGCTGGACGGCGTGCGTCTTGTCGTTCAGCCAGCCGGCCCGGCGGGCGGTCTCGAAGACCATCTTGAAGTGCAGGGACTGCCGGGCGTCGACGACGTAGAGGAGGGTGTCGGCGCCCAGGTTCTGCACCCGGTCGCGGATCGCCGAGAGGTCCGTGGCGGCGTAGCCGTAGCCGCCGTTGGTCTTCTTGACGATCAGCGGGACGGGGTTGCCGTCCGGGCCCTTGACGTCGTCGAAGAACACGCAGAGGGCGCCCTCGGAGCGCACCGCCACACCGGAGTCCTCCAGCAGCCGGCAGGTCTCCTCCAGCATGTCGTTGTAGCCGGACTCGCCGACGACATCGGGGTCCTGGACGTCCATGTCCAGCTTGTTGAAGACCGAGTAGAAGTAGATCTTCGACTCGTCCACGAACCGCCGCCACAGGGCGAGCGTCTCCTCGTCCCCGGCCTGGAGCTCGACGACCCGGCGCCGGGCCCGCTCCTTGAACTCCTCGTCGGAGTCGAAGAGCGCACGCGAGGCCTTGTAGAGCCGGTTGAGGTTCGACATGGCCTCCTCGCCGGAGACCTCGCCGCTCTTGTGGTCCAGCTCGTGCGGGTGCTCGATGAGGTACTGGATGAGCATGCCGAACTGGGTGCCCCAGTCGCCGATGTGATGCCTGCGGATCACCTTCTCGCCGGTGAACTCCAGGATCTCGACCATCGCCGCGCCGATCACCGCCGACCGCAGATGGCCGACGTGCATCTCCTTCGCCACATTCGGCTGGGCGTAGTCGATGACGGTCGTCCCGGCACCGTCGGCGTACGGCACGCCCAGGCGGTCGTCGGCGGCGCGCTCGGCGAGGGTCTTGATGATCGCCTCGTCGGCGATGGTGATGTTGAGGAAGCCGGGGCCCGAGACCTCGATCTCCTTGATCACCGCGCCGCTCCCACCGGTCGGGATACCGGCGACGACCTGGGTGGCCAGCTCCCGCGGATTGCCCTTGAGCTTCTTGGCCAGCGCCAGCATGCCGTTGGCCTGGAAGTCGGCCCGGTCGCTTCGGCGCAGCAGCGGGTCCGCGGCGCCGGCCTCCGGCAGGGCTGCCGAGAGGGCGTCCGCGACGCGCTGGTGGACCGAAGCTGCGAGGGAAGTGACCGAGGCCATGGAAAGAGCTCTCTTCCAGAGGGAGGTGTCGTCGGAGCGGAATGGGTTTGCCAACGAGTATCCCACGGCACTACCACTGATTTTTCGTCTGGGACAATGGGCACCGTCAGGTTTTTGTGCGTCCGCGCGCAGGACGGCGCAATCAGGAAGCATCAGGAAGAGGAAGGGCCGATCGTGGCTCAGCAGAGCACCGAGACCGACTGGGTCTCCAGGTTTGCGGACGAGGTCATTGCCGAGGCGGAGCGCCGCGCCCCGGGCAAACCCGTCGTCTGCGCCTCGGGCCTGAGCCCGTCCGGCCCGATCCACCTCGGCAACCTCCGTGAGGTCATGACCCCGCACCTGGTCGCCGACGAGATCCGCCGCCGCGGGTACGAGGTCCGCCACCTCATCTCCTGGGACGACTACGACCGCTACCGCAAGGTCCCGAACGACGTGCAGGGCGTCGACGGCTCCTGGGCCGAGCACATCGGCAAGCCGCTGACCGCGGTGCCGGCCCCGGCCGGTTCGGCGTACCCGAACTGGGCGGAGCACTTCAAGGCCGCCATGGCCGAGGCGCTCGCCGAAATGGGCGTCGAGTACGACGGCATCAGCCAGACCGAGCAGTACACCTCCGGCGTCTACCGCGAGCAGATCCTGCACGCGATGAAGCACCGCACGGAGATCGACGCGATCCTCGGCCAGTACCGCACGAAGAAGGCGCCGGCCAAGAAGTCGCAGAAGCCGGTCGACGAGGCCGAGCTGGAGGCCGCCGAGGGCTCGGGCGCGGCCGCCGAGGACGACGGCAGCGGCGGCTCGGCGGGCTACTTCCCGTACAAGCCCTACTGCGGGCAGTGCGAGAAGGACCTGACCACGGTCACCTCGTACGACGACGAGAGCACCGAGCTGGCCTACACCTGCACGGAGTGCGGCTTCGGCGAAACGGTCCGGCTGAGCGAGTTCAACCGCGGCAAGCTGGTCTGGAAGGTCGACTGGCCGATGCGGTGGGCCTACGAGGGCGTGATCTTCGAGCCGTCCGGTGTCGACCACTCCTCGCCGGGCTCGTCCTTTGTCGTCGGCGGCCAGATCGTTCGCCAGATCTTCGACGGCGACCAGCCCATCGGCCCCATGTACGCCTTCGTCGGCATCAGCGGCATGGCCAAGATGTCGTCGTCGCGCGGCGGGGTGCCGACCCCGGGCGACGCACTGAAGATCATGGAGGCGCCGCTGCTGCGCTGGCTGTACGCCCGCCGCAAGCCCAACCAGTCCTTCAAGATCGCCTTCGACCAGGAGATCCAGCGGCTCTACGACGAGTGGGACAAGCTGGAGGCCAAGGTCGCGGCCGGCAGTGCGCTGCCGGCCGACGCCGCCGCGTACGCCCGCGCGGCCCGTACCGCCGCCGGCGAGCTGCCCCGGACGCCGCGCCCGCTGCCGTACCGCACGCTCGCCTCGGTCGCGGACATCACCGCGGGCCATGACGAGCAGACGCTCCGGATCCTCGGCGAACTGGACCCGGAGAACCCGGTCACCTCGCTGGACGAGACCCGGCCGCGGCTCGGCAAGGCCGAGTACTGGATCAACACCCAGGTTCCGGCCGAGCAGCGCACCATTGTCCGCGACGAGCCCGACGAGGAGCTGCTCGGCACCCTCGACGAGCAGTCCCGCGGTTCGCTGCGGCTGCTGCTCGACGGCCTCGACGAGCACTGGTCGCTGGACGGCCTGACCACCCTGGTCTACGGCGTCCCGAAGATCCAGGCGGGCCTGGAGCCGGATGCCAAGCCGACCCCGGAGCTGAAGGCCGCGCAGCGTGCCTTCTTCGCCCTGCTCTACCGGCTGCTGGTCGGCCGGGACACCGGGCCGCGGCTGCCCACCCTGCTGCTGGCCGTCGGCGCCGACCGGGTGCGCAAGCTGCTCGGCGGATGACGGGCCGTCGGAGCGCCCTTGCCGTGGAGTCGTAGACACCCCGGCGGGGTCTCCGACCGAGGGACGAGAAGGGTTCGGCCCCGGGAACGAGGATTCCCGGGGCCGGACCCTTCACGCTGGAGCCATGAGGGGATTCTTGGGTTTCATCATCATGATCCAGGGCGTCATGGGATTCATCGGGCAGGTCTTCTTCGACCACGCCTGGGGGCTGCTGCCCCACTGGTTCGACCTGCCGTCGGCCGCCTATGCCGGCCTCTTCGCGGCCGGTGCGGCGCTGGCCGTATGGGGAGACATGGACAGGAAGCGCAAGCAGAGGCAGGCGGACGCCGGGGCGCTCTAGGAGTTGTCTTCACATGATCTCGGGTGGTGGATCACGGTCGGGTGATACGTCGCCGTGAATTGCCGGATGCTGCGTGGTCGAGTCAACCCCGTGGTCAAGACAACTCCGTGGTCAAGGAGTTAGTGGGCCGGGCCGGCTCCCGCCTGTCCCGTTTCCCCCGTCACTCCGAGCGGGAGGCGTACCCGCGCGCACATGCCGTCTCCGTCCCTGCGCGCAGGAATGAGGTGCTTGCGCGCGGGCATGCGGTGCTTGCGAGGCAGATCGCCGGGCACGGTCGTGCCAGCCACGCCGTCGATGAGCGCACGCGTCGGAGGAGAAACGGTCTATGACAAAAGGCGAACCGGCCACCAAGAATCCGGACAAAGGCTATGTAGCGCTTCTTGGTTGGAGCCTCAATGCAGTGGAAGCCCTCGATCGGTTCGATCGGCGATACGTCGTCGTGGCGCCGGAGTGGGCCGAGGAGTACTGCGTCGACCACGACATCCCCTACGTGCCGTGGAATTTCGAACGGCTCAACGACCGCTCCTTGGAGATCGCCGAAACTCTTCAGAGCGAGGGTGTCGACGTCGCGATCCCACTGTTCGAGGAAACGGTTGAATGGGCAGGGGCGATCAACTCCGTTCTGCTGGACAACCCGCGTTTGTACGGTCAGGCCATGCTGCTGCGGGACAAGGCGCTGATGAAGCGCCGCGCGCAACTCGGCGGCATCCGGGTCGGAATATTCGAGGAAGCCCACGACCGGGACGACGTGATCCGCTTCCTCAAGCGCGTCAATCAGACCCTGCTCAAGCTGGACGGCGACCCGAACGACCCGATCCATCTCAAGGCGTTCGACAAAGCAGGATGCCTCGGGCACCGCGTCATCCGCACCCCGGACGAGGTCGACATGATTCCGGAAGAGGAGTTCCCGGTTCTCATGGAATCCCACCTCGATGGCTGGGAGTTCGCGGTCGAGGCGTGGGTACACAACGGGAAGATCAAGTTCCTCAATATCTCCGAATACGTCACGCTGGGGTATTCGGTGTTCGTGCCGGCAACTCCGCAACTGGAGCAGTACCGCCCGCAGATCACGGCGCAGATCGAGAAGCTCATCAAGACGTTCGACATCGAGTTCGGCTTCGTGCACCCAGAGTATTTCGTCACCAGTGACGGCGAGATGTACTTCGGCGAGGTCGCCTACCGGCCGCCGGGCTTCAAGGTGTTCGAGCTGCTGGAGCGGGCATACGGGTTCAGCGCCTACCAAGCGCTGGTACTGGCCTTCGACCCGAAGACGACCGAGGAGGAGATCGACGCCTTCTTCCCGCGCGAGGTCGTCGACGCGTCCGGGGTCGCCGGCTGCTTCGGTGTCTACCCGCGCCGCCGCGTCGTCAGCGACCTGGAGATCCCGGAGGAGACCGAGGACGACGACTACTACGAGTCGCACGACCTCTCGACGCCGCTCGAGGAGACTGTCACCAAGAGGACCGCGTTCGGCACCCACTGGGGCCTGGTGTACTTCTTCGGTGATGACCCCTACCGGATGCGCGACCTGTTGAAGAAGCAGGAAGAGCTCGACTTCTACGTCTGACGACCCCGTGGACGCAGGAGACCAACCCGAGGGAAAGCCTTTGAAACCGACCGTCGACGTCAGCGGTGCGGCCACGACGCTGGACAAGCGCGTGACCTCACTCGACGACGCCATCCAGGCCATGACCGAAACCCGCGACTTCGGCAAGCACACGAAGCTGCGGCGGGTCCTGGAAGCCTTGCGGCGGGTGCTCATGCAGCCGGGCGGCGCCGCGGCGGTCCAGGCCAGGGCGCAGGCAATTGAGGAGGCCGGACTTTTCCAGGGGACGGACTGGGCGTCACCCAAGGTCCTTGTCCCGGCGCTGGTCAGCGGGACCCTGCACAGCGCAGACACGGACACTGTTGTCATGGAGGCGACCAGCGAGCTGCGGATGCTCGCCGTCGCCCGCGGCGACTTCGCGCACCCGACGTTGCCCGCCGAGGACGCCCGCCAGTTCCTGTCCCAGGTACTGGCAACGAACCTGGAGCTGTTGTTCACCCCGCCCAGTGAGGCGGAGCGGACCCAGCAGGGCCGGACCGCACAGCTCATCCGGGACCTGTTCCGCCACCTCGCCGACGAGATCGGTTACGACAGCGTCCTGGACAACCTGGTCGACGAGATCTGGCGGATCCTGCGCCAGCGTCCGATCCAGGTCGAGGCGGTGCAGTCCCTGATCACCCGGATCGCGATCTACCGCAACGACCCCGACGTCGCTCTCGGCGTGTCGTCAGGGCAGGGCATCGACCGGCTCATCACGAGCCTGTTCGGGACCACCGAGGCGTGCCGGGAGGACCCGGGCATCGACGTCTTCCGCTCCCGGCTCGAGGCGATGGACGCCGGCGGCCTGCAGTACGAGGCGGCGGGGTTCGCGCGGGCGATGCACGACACCGGCCTGGTGTCGCCGTACCACGCGGAACTGCTCCGGTTCCTCCTGCGCGAGAGCGACTACCTCGTCGGGGAGGCGCTCGGGCTGTCCGACACCGGCCGGAACTGCCTGCTGCGCTACAGCCAACTGGTGCACCGGCTGATCGAGGTGGCCGTGCACCCGCAGACCGCGCAAAGCATCTACGGGCTGGCGCTGCTGCTCGACCGCGGCATTCTTTACGAGCCGCCGGTGGTGCCCGCGCTGTGGCGCCAGTTGGCGCTTGAGCTCGCCCCGGTCGCGCGGGAACGGTTGACGACGGTTTTCGGCGAGGTGCCGGGGCCGCAGGCGCGGCTGGTCGCGGGGGTGCTCTCGATGCTGGGCCAGCCGCTCGGCGTCGGTCAGGGCGACAACCCCACCTGCCAGTCGGCCCGCGCGCTGTCGATGTGGGCCTACAACGACCCGGACTACCTGCTGCAAGTGGTGGTCTGTGCGGCCCGCGACGACGAGATCCTCATGCACTTCGAGGGTCAGCCGATCTCGTCGAAGGACAGCGCGACCGGAGTCGCGAGCACGCTGCCGATGGACCTGGACCCCGTGTCGCTGCTCGTGGTGCCCCACTTGGACCGGATCTACGCCGAGATGGGGCGGCGCTGCGCCGCGCGGCCAGAGGACCCGCACCGGTGGGTCAACCCCGAGTTTCACGGCTGGTGGGCGGCCCGTGGGTTCCACATCAACGTCGACGTCGCGACCGGAAACCTGATCGACCTGGACGAGTTCCTGCGGCAGTTCCACGCCAGCTATCACCCGACGTACAACGGCGAGCAGCCGCTGATCCATCCACAGCCGGCCGGCGTCGCCGTCACCGACAGCGCGGGCCGCTACGTCGGCTGGCACGCGATCACGATCCTGCGGGCCGCGCCGGACCCACAGGACGTCATGCGGGTGTATTTCTTCAACCCGAACAACGACAGCGGCCAGGACTGGGGCGACGGCGTCGTCGTCTCCACCGCGGGCAACGGCGAGCGGTTCGGCGAGGCCTCACTGCCGTTCGACCAGTTCGCCTCGCGGCTCTACATCTTCCACACCGACCCGCTCGAACACGGCGAACCGGAGCGGGTGCCCGCCGAGGACGTCGCACGGATCATCGGTTACATCGAGCGCAGCTGGGGCAACGACCGGCTCCCCGCGGGGACGCTGCAAGCCGCCGAGAGGCCCACGAGCCTGTGAGCCCAGTACTCCAGAGGTAGATCCTGCAGAGCCCGACAACGCCGCCGAGCGCGTGCCAGGCGTCGAGGCGCAGGCGGGAGTTTGAAGACGGGCGCCAGGGGCTCAGGTGCGTGGAGCGGATGCGGCGGTGGCCACCGGCCGGCTTCCCATCCGTTGCCGTACGGCACCCGGCGGGTGCGTCACGCAATGTGCTCGTCCATCAGCTCCGCGTTGAGGCGGTCGCTGAACTGGTCCACGTAGCGGTTGAGGTCCCGCGACTGCAGGCGGATCCCGTACTGCGCCTCCAGGTTCGCCGCGAACGCGCCCGGGGTCGGCATGCCCTCGCCCTCTATCGAGTGGCGGAACACCTGGTACAGGTCCTCGTCGGTCGGGGCCGCGGCCGGTGCCTGCACAGGCTGCGGGCCCGTGTCCGGGGTTCCCTTGCCGAGCGGACGCGTCCCACCCGCACCGTTCGGCACCGGGACCTGGGGCTCGGGCTCCGGCGCGCGCGGCGCCGGTACCGGGACCTGCTCGCGCGTCGGCATCTGCTCGCGCGTCGGCACCTGCTGATACTCGTCGTACGAGGCCCGATGCTCCTGTTCGGGGAGGTACGCCGGGTCGTAGTCACCCCGGTACGTCATCTGCTGCGGCGCCGCGAACCACTGGCTCGGCAACTCCTCGGCCTCGGCCGGCTCCTGGTTCTCCGGCGCCACGGCGGGTGTCGCCAACTGCCGTGGCGCCGGCAGCAGCTGCGGTTCGATGCCCGCCGCGGCGAGCCCCGCGGGGGCGGTCTCTGCCAGCGGCACCCCGTAGCGGGCGAGCCGCAGTGGCATCAGGGACTCCACGGGAGCCTTACGGCGCCAGCCCCGCCCGAATCGCGAACGCAGGCGTGCCTGGTAGACGAGCCGTTCCTGCTCCAGCTTGATCACCGCGTCGTACGACCGCAGCTCCCACAGCTTCATCCGCCGCCACAACAGGAAGGTCGGCAGCGGCGCCAGCAGCCAGCGCGTGATGCGCACACCCTCCATGTGCTTGTCCGCCGTGATGTCGGCGATCCGCCCGACGGCGTGCCGGGCGGCCTCGACGGTGACGACGAACAGCACCGGGATGACGGCATGCATGCCCATGCCCAGTGGATCGGACGCCGCCGCGGCATTGAACGCCACCGTCGCGACAGTCAGCAGCCACGCCGCCTGTCGCAACAGCGGGAAGGGCATGCGGATCCAGGTCAGCAGCAGATCCAGCGCGAGCAGGACGCAGATGCCCGCGTCGATGCCGATGGGGAAGAAGTAGGCGAAGCTGCCGAAGCCCTTCTTGATGGCGAGTTCACGCACGGCCGCGTAGGAGCCGGCGAAGCCGATGCCGGCGATGACCACCGCGCCGGTGATGACAACTCCGATGAGTATCCGGTGTGTGCGTGTCAGCTTCAGTGGCGCGGCCACCCGAGGACCCCTCCCAGTCGGTCTGTTGCGAGCGACAGCCTGGCACATGCCTGCGGGCGTGCGTGTGCCGGTACGGAGGGAGCCCGTTGAACCGGGTGGTCCCACCGTGCCCCTCACACGGGCGAGACGGACAAGAGGGCCCGCACCGTACATCGGTGCGGGCCCTCTGTGGCCGAGGTGGCCGGGCGGGGAGGGGCGCTGCCAGGTGGACGACGGACAACCTGAACCGCCTGCACGGCGCCGGGCCGTTGAACGCGAGCGTGGCCGCGGTCGGCGGCCGCGCGGTCTCGCCCGGCGCGGCACGCCCTTCCCCGGCCTCCGCCGGGAGGCGCCCCGGCCCGGGCCGACGAGGGCCCGGATGCCGGTGCGGTCAGCCGTTGGCCTTGGCGGTGGCGGTGACCGCCTCCTTGGCGGCGGCCTGGGTCTGCTTGAGCAGGTCGGCACTCTTGGGGCCGTCCGCGCCCGCCAGGCCCGCGCCGTTGTAGTTGATCGTCACGACGACGTTGGAGGTCCGCGCGATGACCGTGGTGTTCTTGAAGCTGGTGCCGTCCCGCTTCACGTCGTAGGTGATCGCGGTGGCCTCGTCGCCGGTGCCGGAGGTCTTGACGGTCGAGACCTTCGTGGCGCCCTTGGTGGCCTTCGCCTCGGATATCTGCTTGGTGGCGAAGTCCGCGGCGCGCTTGTCGCCGCTGCCGACGCCCGGGTCGGAGTCGTAGCGCTGGTAGCCGACGTCCAGCCAGCGCCACTGGGTGCCGTCGACGCCCTTCTCATCCGCGCTGGTCCACGAGCAGGTGCCGTGGGAGGCGTTGTCCGTGGACTCGCCCCGGTCCCCGGAGGCGTCCTTCGCCTTGGGCAGCATCTTCTTGATGGTGCCCTTGGAGAACGCTTCGCACGGGTTCGGCAGCTTCTTGAACTTGGCGGGCGCGACGGTCGGCGAGGGCTTGCCCGCGCTGCTGGAGGTGGAGGAGGAGGCGCCACCGGAGCTGTCGCTGTCCGAGCCGGAGCAGCCGGCGACGAGCAGCGCCGGTACTGCTGCGCAGGTGAGGAGGCTGGCAAGTCGCTTGGCTGAACGGTGCATGGTTCCTTCGCTGTTCGTCGTCGGGTCGGCGGGCACGGCCGTGGCGGTGGCCGTGGGGCCCGCCCGCCTCGCGTACGGGGCGGGGCCGGACCGTGTCTTCGGGTCAGCGCGGACCGGCCCGACACGGCCTAGACGGCACGGTACGCGGCGCGGCGAGGTGGGTGACCGATTCATGTCGATGAGCGCAACGCTCAAATCGGGCTTTTTCTCTTCTTGTCCGTCGACTCGGCCAATGTGCCTGATCCGGACTATTCGCTCAGGCTGTCGGACAGCTCGGTGGCCAGCGAACGGGCCTTGTCCTGCAGTTCCTGGCTGTCCGGCAACATCGTCTTGTCCGTGGACCACTGGTCGTACGTGAGCTGCACGATGACGTTCGACGTGCGAAAGACCACAGTGACATCGCGGTGTACGCCGGAGTCCGCTGTGACCAATTTGTCATTGAGGAAGGCCGCGTCCCCGAGGTCGTCCAGGACGCGCGGGGCGGTGGAGCCGCTCGGGTCCGCGCTCGGGTCCGTATTCGGGTCGGACGTCTGCGAGGGGCTCCCGGACTCCGCCTTGTCCGTCGCGCTCTTGTCCTTCGTGCCGTTCGTGACGGTTCCTTCGCCCTTGTCCTTGTTCTTGGAGGCGGACGGGGACGGGGCGGCGGGCGAGGGGGAGCCGGCGCCGCCGGACGGTATCTGCGCGGCCAGCTCCTTCTTGTCGTAGATCCCCTGCGCCTTGTCGTCATCGCTGACGGCGGAGTCGTACGAGACCACGCGCTGGATGTCCAGGCCCAGATGGCGGGTGCCCGCGGTGGTCTCGCGGGTCCAGCGGCAGCCGACACGGCGGTCGGTGTCATAGGTGATGTCGGCCTGGCCGTCGTAGATCTTCTGGGCCTCGGAGTGCGACAGGGCCTGGCCGTCGCCGGGGAGCATGCCGCGGAGGGCGCTGCGCGAGGGCAGTCCGCAGGCCTCCGGGAGGGTCTGGTAGCGGCCGGGCTCGACGGCCGGGCTCGACGTGGCGGTGTCGCCGCCCTTGGCGTCACCGGCGCCGCCTTGAGGGCTGGAGCTGCCGGTGCAGCCGGTGAGGCCCGCAGCCAGGGCCGCGGCCACCACCAGTGCGGCACCGGGTACGAACGGCTTCCGTGGCATCGTTCGCGGCTCCTTCCCCTACGAAATGTGGTTGCCGCCGGGCGGCGGCCGATGGACACAATGTCTATCGCACGTCTTGCCGCAAACGCCGGTCCGCCGTCCAAGATCGGATAAATTGTCCGGCTTTTGCGTTTTTCATAAATTAGGGGGAATGGGGAAGTTATGTCGTACGTCGAGGTGCCCGGTGCCCAGGTACCGATCCGGATGTGGACGGACCCGGCCACGGTCGAGGGCGTCGCGATGCAGCAGCTGCGCAATGTCGCCACCCTCCCGTGGATCAAGGGTCTGGCCGTGATGCCGGATGTCCACTACGGAAAGGGCGCCACGGTCGGCTCGGTGATCGCCATGCACGGCGCGGTCTGCCCGGCGGCGGTCGGTGTGGACATCGGCTGCGGGATGAGCGCGGTGCGGACCTCGCTCACCGCCAATGACCTGCCCGGCGATCTCTCCCGGCTCCGCTCGAAGATCGAGCAGGCGATTCCGGTGGGGCGCGGGATGCACGGTGATCCGGTCGACCCCGGACAGCTGCACGGCTACCCGACGGCGGGCTGGGGGGACTTCTGGTCGCGGTTCGACGGGGTGGCCGACGCGGTCAAGTTCCGTCAGGAACGCGCGACGAAGCAGATGGGTTCGCTGGGAAGCGGCAACCACTTCATCGAGTTCTGCCTCGATGACACCGGCGCGGTGTGGCTGATGCTGCACTCCGGCTCCCGGAACATCGGCAAGGAACTGGCCGAGTTCCACATGGGGCAGGCGCAGAAGCTGCCGCACAACCAGGGCCTGGTCGACCGCGATCTCGCCGTCTTCATCGCGGACACCCCGCAGATGGCGGCGTACCGCAACGATCTGTTCTGGGCGCAGGAGTACGCCAAGCACAACCGGGCCGTGATGATGGCGCTCTTCCAGGACGTCGTGCGCAAGGAGTTCAAGAAGGCCAGGCCGACGTTCGAGCCGGTGATCTCCTGCCACCACAACTATGTGGCGGAGGAGCGGTACGACGGCATGGACCTGCTGGTGACCCGTAAGGGCGCGATCCGGGCGGGCAGCGGCGAGTACGGCATCATCCCGGGCTCGATGGGCACCGGGTCGTACATCGTCAAGGGACTGGGCAATGCCGCGTCCTTCAACTCCGCCTCCCACGGTGCCGGCCGCAAGATGAGCCGGAACGCCGCGAAGAAGCGGTTCTCCACCCGGGACCTGGAGGACCAGACCCAGGGTGTGGAGTGCCGTAAGGACTCCGGTGTGGTGGACGAGATCCCGGGTGCCTACAAGCCGATCGAGAAGGTCATCGATCAGCAGCGGGACCTGGTGGAGGTCGTCGCCAAGCTCAAGCAGGTGGTGTGTGTGAAGGGCTGAGTCCGGGGCGGCCCGGCGCGGTGTGCGCAGGGCCGCTCTCGGGACCGGCCGGTGTGGCCCGTCGGGCCTCTCAACCGGTGCGGTGGACCTTGGAGTTGGAGGCCTGGGCGCGGGGGCGGACCACCAGCAGATCGATGTTGACGTGGGCGGGGCGGGTGATCGCCCAGGCGACGGTGTCGGCGACGTCCTCCGCGCTCAGCGGCTGGTCGACGCCCTCATAGACCTTGGCGGCCTTGTCGGTGTCGCCCCGGAAGCGGGTGGCGGCGAACTCGTCGGTCTTGACCATGCCCGGGGCGACCTCGATGATGCGTACCGGCTCGCCGCACAGCTCCAGACGGAGCGTCTCGGCGATGACATGTGCACCGTGCTTGGCGGCGACATAACCGCCGCCGCCCTCGTAGGTGCCGTGGCCGGCGGTGGAGGAGAGCACGACGACGGTGCCCTCGCCGGAGGCGATGAGCGCGGGCAGCAGCGCCTGGGTCATATGGAGCACGCCCAGCACATTGACCTCGTACATGGCGCGCCAGTCGGCGGGGTCGCCGGTGGCGACCGGTTCCGCGCCGTAGGCACCGCCGGCGTTGTTGACCAGGACGTCGATGGAGGGGTAGCGGTCCGCGAAGGCGTCGACGGCGGCGCGGTCGGTGACGTCCAGGGCGTAGGCCTCGGCGTTCGGCAGCTCGGCGGCGAGGGCCTCGATGCGGTCCTTGCGGCGCGCGGTGAGCACCACGCGGTAGCCGGCCGCGGCCAGCGCTCGCGCGGTGGCGGCGCCGATGCCGCTGCTCGCTCCGGTGACGACGGCGGTACGGGCCTCGGCGGTCATGACACTCTCCTCGGGGCGGTGGGGGTCCCCCTGCGCCGCAAGGGCTTGGGGGAGGGTGGTCCGCGGCCAGGATATGCAGGCGGGGTCAGCGGCCCCTGGGGGCGTACATGATCACGGCCATTCCGGCCAGACAGATCAGTGCGCCGGTCACATCCCAGCGGTCGGGGCGGTAGCCGTCGACGAGCGCGCCCCACGCCAGCGATCCGGCGACGAAGACACCGCCGTACGCGGCGAGGATGCGGCCGAATTCGGCGTCCGGCTGGAGCGTGGCGACCCAGCCGTACACCCCGAGCGCGATCACTCCGGCACCGATCCAGACCCAGCCCTTGTGTTCGCGGATGCCCTGCCAGACCAGCCAGGCGCCGCCGATTTCGAAGAGGCCGGCGAGGACGAAGAGAGCGGCGGAGCGGGCGAACAGCATGGGGGAAGCCTACGGAACCAGGGCCCGGTTCCGGCGTGGGCGGGGTCCCGGCAGGGGCGTTCAGGGCGCTGTGGGCCGGTGGTTGTCAGTGGGGTGTGAGAGCTTCGAGGGCATGCTGATCGAACGGGCTTACGTGGACGTTCCGGAGGGCGAGGGGACGGCCGAGAACGGCTGGCCCTGGACGGTGCCGTGTGTGCGCCAGCTGGCCGAGGAGGGGCTGGCCTTCCCCGCTCCGGTCACCTTTCTCGTGGGGGAGAACGGTTCGGGCAAGTCGACGCTGGCCGAGGCGCTGGCGGAGGGCTTCGGGCTGGATTCGTACGGCGGCTCGGCGGGATACAAGTACGCGAGTTCACGGGAGGCCTCGCTGCTCGGCGGCCTGATGCGGTTCGATCCCACGCGGGAGGGGCGCACGATGGTGCGTGGGCCGCGGGTCCGCCGGCGGGGGTTCTTCCTGCGGGCCGAGACGGCGATGGAGGCGCTGAACGGGGAGCGGAGGTCGATGCGGCTGTCCCGGTCCCCGGACGAGATGAGCCACGGAGAGGGCTTTCTGCTGGCCTTTCGTGAGCGGTTCTCGCAGCGCGGCCTCTATGTGCTGGACGAGCCGGAGGCGGCACTGTCCTTCTCCTCCTGCCTGGAACTGGTGGGGCTGATGGACGCGTTGGGGAGGGGTGGCGCACAGATCATCTGCGCCACCCACTCCCCACTGCTGACGGCGCTGCCCGGAGCGGCGATCGTGGAGGTCGGCGAGCACGGGATGCGGAGCGTGGAGTGGGCGGAGCTGGGGCTTGTCGACCACTGGCGGCGCTATCTCAACGACCCCCGGGCGTATCTGCGGCATGTGCTGGAGGGGTGAGGGCGCCGGGCCGGGCGGTGGCTATGGAGTCGCCGTCCTCGGACGCGGCGCCGGTCCAGTGGAGGAGAGCGGCCCGTAGTGCGGTGGCGCGCTCGGCGGGGGCCGTGGCATCGGTGGCCCAGGCGATATAGCCGTCGGGGCGTACCAGAAGCGCCGTGCGGCGGTCGCTTCGCCAGGAGGCGCTCACGACACGGTCGGCGGCGGGCCGGAGGCCGCTGGGCTCGTCGGCGGGGGTGAGAAGGACGAACTTGCCCTGGCGGAGGAGTGCGTAGAGGCGGTTGCCGCCGGCCAGCCGGATGTCGGGGGCGCGCCGGCCGGCGAGGGGGTGGGCGCCGGGCCCGGCGGCGTAGGCGATGCCGATGCCGGAGACGGTGCGGATCGCGCGGCCGGACAGCGGCCCCAGGTGGTTGAAGAGCCGGGCGGCGAGCGCGCGGACGGCGCGTCCGGGGGCGGTGTGCAGGAGGGCGAGCCGGATGAGGGCGCCGCTGCTGTACAGCACCTGCCTGCCCACCGGGTGGCGCTCGGCCTGATAGCTGTCCAGCAGGCTGTCGGGGGAGTGGCCCCGGAGCACCGCGGCCAGTTTCCAGCTGAGGTTCGCGGCGTCCTGGAGGCCGGTGTTCATGCCCTGGCCGCCGGCGGGGGAGTGCACATGCGCGGCGTCGCCGGCGAGGAAGACGCGGCCCACGCGGTACTCGGGGGCCTGGCGCTCGTCGCTGTGGAAGCGGGAGATCCAGCGGGCGTCGTACATGCCGTAATCACTGCCGAGGGCGAGCCGGGTGCATTCGCGGACCTCGTCGAGATCGGCGGGCGCGTCGTCGTCGGCCTGGCGGTGGCGGTTCCAGCCGATGGCGCGGTACCAGCCGTCGCCGAACGAGCCGATCAGGGCGAAGGCGTCGTCGTTGGCGTTGACGGTGAAGGGGGACTCGGGCTCCTGGGCCAGCCGGACATCGGCGAGGACCAGGGAGCGGATCACCGACTTGCCGGGGAACGGCAGGCCGATGGCCTCGCGGATGGCGCTGTGGACGCCGTCGGTGCCGACGGTGTAGGCGGCGCGAAGGCCGCCGAGGCCCTCGGCGGTGCGGAAGCGCACCGTCACGCCGTCGGCGTCCTGATCGAGGCCGAGCACCTCGGATTCGTAACGGAAGACGACACCGGCCTGGCGGGCCCGCCGCTCCAGCAGCCGCTCGACCTCGAACTGCGGGGTGATCAGCACGAACGGGAAGCGGGTGCGGAGCCGGGTCGCGTCGAAGGTGGCTTCCCCGAAGAGGCGGATGGCGGGGAGCCGATGGCCGCCGGCGGCCAGCTCATCGGCGAGACCCCGGGCGTCCAGCTGCTCAAGGGTGCGGGCATGGACGGCCAGGGCGCGGGTGAGGTTGCTGATCGTGGCGGGGCGGCGCTCCAGGAGCGTGACGCCCAGCCCTGCCTCGGCGAGGTCTCCGGCGAGCAGCAGGCCGGTCGGGCCGGCGCCTACGACGATGACGTCCGTATCCCGGGCCGCCTGCGCCTTGCCGGCCTCGGGGCCGCTGTTGCCGGTCTTGCGGTTCCTGGCATCCATGGCTTCCGCCTCCTGTGTGCCTGTGCCTGTGCTCTGCCTGCACCTATGCCAACGCGTGTTGGTCAACGCTTGTTGGCAAGCGTAAGGCGATCGGATCTGGCGTGTCAACAGCTGTTGGCCTACAGTTGTTGACATGGCCGAACACGCTCGCTCCGCCGCCGAAACCGCGCCCGCCGCGCCCGCCGCGCCCGCCGCATCCGCCGTGCCGCCCGAGGTCACCGCGGCCGCCGAGGCTGCGCCCGACGCGGCGGACCCCGTCCGCCCCCGCCGCTCCGCCGCGACGCGCGCCGCGATCCTGGCCGCCGCCCGGGACCGCTTCGCCGCGGACGGCTACGAGCGCGCCACCATCCGTGCCATCGCCAGGGACGCGGACATCGACCCGTCGATGGTGATGCGCTACTACGGCAACAAGGCCGGTCTCTTCGCGGCCGCCTCCGAGATCGAGGTGCACGCCCCCGACCTCACCCACGTGCCGGCCGACGAGGCCGGCGCCCGGCTCGTACGCCACTTCCTGGAGCGCTGGGAGTGCGACGAGACGCTGACCGGCATGATGCGTGTCGGCGTCACCAACGAGGCGGGCGCCCAGCGGATGCGCGGCGTGTTCGCCGAACAGATCAAGCCGGTCCTGGCCGCGGTCTGCCCGGTGCCCGACGAGGCGCCGACCCGTGCCGCGCTGATCGCCTCCCAGATACTCGGCATGGCGCTGTGCCGCTATGTGCTGCACATCCCGCCGGCCGTGAACCTCGGCCACGACGAGGTCGTCGCCTGGCTGGCCCCCACCATCCAGCGCTATCTGACGGCCGAACAGCCCTGACGGCTCCCGGCCCGGTCGGCGTCAGCGCCCGTACGCGGTCGGCGGGACCCCGACGGTGGCGGTGACATCGCGGATCAGATGCGCCTGATCGCTGTAGCCCAGGTCGGCGGCGAGCGCGGCCCAGTCGACCTCCGCACCGGACGCGGCGCGCTCCAGGGCCTCGTGCACCCGGTAGCGCAGCAGCACCCACTTGGGGCTGACCCCGACGTATCCGGCGAACAGCCGCTGCAGGGCCCGTACGGACATGCCCTCGGCCCGCGCGAAGTCCGCGACCCGCCGGATCGAGCGGTCCGTGCGGATCCGGTCCGCCAGCCCCATGGCGAGGTCGGTCTGCGCGAGGATCCGTGGCCCGGCCCGTAGGCGAGGGATCAGAAAGGCGTCGAGCGCGGCCACCCGGGCGTCCTCCTCGTCCGGCTCCAGCACGGTGGCCGCGGCGTCGGAGTCGTCGAACGCCGTCGCCAGCGGCAGCCGGCGGTCCGTCCAGTCCGTGGCGGGCCGCTCCGGGGTGAACGGCCGGAAGCCGCCGGGCCGGAACTGCACCCCGCACACCCGCCCGCGCCCCGCCAGCTTCTGTGCGAACAGCTCCAGCCCGACGCCCGCGACCTCACCGAAGCCGGGTCGGCCGGCGTACCGCTGGAAGACGAGGTTCACGCACGGGTGCGGCACGACATGGGTGGCATACGGCTCGGAGAGATCCCAGTCGATCAGCCAGTAATGCTCGACATAGGGGCGCAGCGGTGCGGCGGGGGTGCGGCGGCGGAACTGCACCCGCGTGAAGAGTCCGGGGGCGTCGACGATGCCCCGGGTGTCGCGCCGTGGAGCGGCCATGCCGGGATTTTAGGGCGTGTCCGCACCTCCCGCCCGGCTCGTGCGGACAGGCCTCACCGGCCGCGCCGGGCCTGTCGCATTTCTTCAAGCCGCCCCCGGCAGTGGCCCGTAGCGTCATCGCTATGACCGACAAGCAAGACATTCCGGATGAAACACTCGCGAGTGAGCCGGCCCGGGTGACCGAACCGTCCCCTGTGGCCCCACCCACCGACCCGACCGAACCGGCCACCGCGCCCCCGTCGATCAGCGCACTGCTCGACGCGGCGGCCGAGGCAGCGCTCCCCGTACTGCGCGGGGTGCGCGACGGCCAGCTGGGGCTGCCGACGCCGTGCGCCGAGTACGACGTAAGGGGGCTGCTCAACCACCTCTTCCACGTGGTCGTCGCCTTTCAGACACTGGCCGCCAAGAAGGACACGGACTTCCGCACCACTCCCGACCGGCTCGGCGAGTACGGGGTGCGCTGGCCCGACCGGTTCGCTGAGGAGACGGCGCGGCTGGTCGAGGCGTGGGCGGTGCCGGGCGCGGAGGACGGCCTGACCGGCGGAATGAATCTGCCGGCCCGGACCGTCGGCGCGATGGTGCTGCTGGATCTGACGGTGCACGCCTGGGACGTGGCGCGGGCGACCGGCCTGCCGTACGCGCCGGCCGCCGGGTGCGTGGCCGAGCTGCGGACACTGGTCGCACAGATGGCCCCGACGGCCCGGAAGATGAACGTCTTCGCCGAGCCGGTCCCCGTTCCGCCCGGCGCCTCCGGCCTCGATGCGCTGCTGGCGGAGACGGGCCGCGACCCGCACTGGACGACCGGCTGACGGACAGCGGACGGCCGGGGCGCGGGGACGCCGGCGCGCCGGGCGGGACGTGGGCAAGGCGCCGGGGCGAAGCGGCTGACGGGGAGCTGGGCGGTCCGTGGGCGGTCCGTGGGCGAGGCGCCGGGCGAGACGGCTGACGGGGAGCCGTGCGGGCACGACGTCTGACGGGCCGTCGGCCGTCGGCTCGGACAGTTGGCCTGATGGTGCCCGCACCGCGCCGCCGTTCGACCCTGATCCCCAAGACACGCCCTACGCTGGATACCCACCGGCAGTCGGCGGACGAGGGGGAGGCAGCCCGCAGATGGACGAGCAGCGGAGGTCCCGCGACCGGCTCCCCGAGGCGCTGATCGATTTCTACGGGCTGGCGCCGCTGCCCCGTGAGGGCGGGCGGTTCCGGCCCACATGGGCGGGGCCCGAGCGCGCCGACGGGCGGCCCGAGGGCTCGGCGATCGTGATGCTGCTGACCGACGAGCCGGGCGACTTCTCCGCCCTGCACCGGCTGCCCACCGACGAGATCTGGCACTTCTACCGCGGCGATCCGCTCACCCTGTTCCTCCTCCCGGAGGGCGGCGGCGCCCCGGACGGCAGCGGTCCGGAGGGCGGCGGCGCCTCGGACACCGGCGGTCTCCCCGAGGGCGGCGCACCGGACACCGGCGGCCTCACGGAAGGCGGCGGCCCGGCCCGTACGGTCGTCCTCGGACCGGACGTCCTCGGCGGGCAGCACGTCCAGTTCACGGTGCCGGCCGGTACGTGGATGGCCGCCGAAGTGGCCGACGGCGGCTCCTGGACACTCTTCGGCTGCACGATGGCGCCCGGATTCACCTTCGAGGACTACGAGCACGGGGACGCCGCCGAACTGGCCGCGCGCTTCCCCCAGGAGGCAGCGCGGATCACCGCCCTGAGCCGACCATGACCGAGCCGACCACGACCGACCCGACCACGACCGACCCGACCACGACCGACCCGACCACGACCGAGACCGTGTCCGAGGCCACCGGCCGCCCCCCTCTCCCCGACCTCCACGGCCAGGTCGCCCTCGTGACCGGCGCCGCCGGCGGCATCGGCCGCGGGATCGCGCTGCGGTTCGCCGCCGCGGGAGCCGCCGTCGTGGCGCACTACCGTACGGGCGCCGAGGCGGCGCTGGCCCTGGTCGAGCGGATCGAGGCGGACGGCGGGAGCGCGCTGGCGCTGTGCGCCGATCTGGCCGTCGAGGAGGAGTGCCACCGTCTGGTGACCGAGGCGGCCGGCTGGCGCGGGCGGCTGACCGCGCTGGTGAACAACGCGGGGGTGCAGCCGACGCAGGAGCTGGCGGCGATGTCGCTCGCCGACTGGCGGGCGGTGGCGGACGTGAATGTGCACAGCGTCTTCGCCTGCACGCAGGCCGCTGCGGCCGTGATGCGGGCGGGCGCAGGAGGGTCGGTGACCCATATCGCCTCGATCGAGGCGGACCGGCCGGCGCCGCAGCATGCCCACTACTGCGCGTCCAAGGCGGCGGTGGTGATGCATGCACGCGCGGCGGCGCTGGAGTACGGCGCGTACGGCATCCGCGTCAACAGCGTCTCGCCGGGCCTGATCGACCGTCCCGGCCTGGCCGAGGACTGGCCGGAGGGGGTGCGCCGCTGGCAAGCGGCGGCGCCCGCCGGGCGGTTGGGCACGCCGGAGGACGTGGGCGATGCCTGTGTCTTCCTCGCCTCGCCGATGGCGTCCTGGATCACCGGGCACGATCTGGTCGTGGACGGCGGTGTCTCGGCCCGGCCCACGTGGTGACGGGCACGGCCCGCCCGATGCGGTGACCGGCGGGTCCCGGCTCGCTGGAGAGCGGCTCGGGCCGGGTCTCTCGGATCGGCGCGGGCCCGCGCCGCGCCCGGCGCCGTCGCGCTGAACCGTTACGGCCAGACCAGGCAGTACGCCTGGTGCCCCGCCTCGTGCAGCCGGTGGCTGAAGTCCTGCCATTCGTGCAGCAGCTGGTAGACGGTGAAGGCGTCGCGCGGACCGCCGCGGTCGGGAACGGTGGACCAGATGAAGGCGGCCGCGCCGACCGACTCCTCGCCGACGCCGCGCAGCGGGTCGACCACGGTCATCGGGAGCTTGACGACGGCGTAGTCGGGGTGGAGGACGACCAGTTCGAGCGGCGGGACCTTATGGAGGGGTATGCCCTCGATACCGGTGAGGACCATGGCGGCCATCGTCTCCGGCTTGATCTTGGAGAACATACCGCCCATACCGAGCTCGTCGCCGCCGAGTTCCTCGGGGCGCATGGAGATCGGTACCCGGGCCGCGGTCGCGCCGTTCGGCGCGCCGAAGTACTTGTATGTCACCCCCATGCGGCCGCCTCTGACTTCCCCGCCCGTGGATTCCTCGCGCCGGTGACGGCCGCGCTGGGCGCGCTCGGGACCCCGGTCATTGGTTCCCTCGCCCAGTTCGCCACCGCGATGCATATCTCCACCCGACCACTCGCAGCCCCAGCCGCGCAACCCGATCATCGTCTCAGAGACCTCCCCCGTCACCGGCGCGTGAAACGCCCGGCCGCACGCCCCCGTGCGCCTCTGAGACCATTGCTTGCGTGACTTACTCGTACGTCGGCCCAGTTTCGCAGACGAGTGGGGGCTGACGCCCGGTCGAAAGCGAGAGGAATCAAAAAAGGAGCGAGAGTGAACCGAGCGGCGCCCACAGGCGTATCGCGAGGAAGCTCCCCGCACCCCTAGTCAGCCGGGCCGCGTCCGTGCGCCGCCCACCCGCCGTTTATGCAGGTCAGGATCACAGTGTCTTTTCCGTATGAAGCCCCTGTTTCGCAGTCGCTGTTCGACCGTGCGTCCGCCGTGACGCCGGGCGGCGTCAATTCTCCGGTGCGGGCCTTCCGGGCCGTGGGCGGTACGCCCCGGTTCATGGTGTCCGGCACCGGTCCGTACCTCACCGACGCCGACGGCCGTGAGTATGTCGACCTCGTGTGCTCATGGGGGCCGATGATCCTCGGCCACTCGCACCCCGAGGTGATCGCCGCGGTCCAGGAGGCGGTCGCTCGCGGTACGTCCTTCGGTACGCCCGGCGCGGGCGAGGTCGAGCTGGCCGAGGAGATCGTGGCCCGGATCGAGCCGGTCGAGCAGGTCCGGCTGGTCTCCAGCGGCACCGAGGCGACGATGTCGGCGATCCGGCTGGCGCGCGGCTTCACCGGCCGGCCGAAGGTGATCAAGTTCGCGGGCTGCTACCACGGGCACGTGGACGCGCTGCTGGCCGCGGCCGGTTCGGGCGTGGCGACCTTCGGGCTGCCCGACACGCCGGGGGTGACGGGGGCGCAGGCCGGCGACACGATCGTGCTCCCGTACAACGACATCGAGGCGGTGCGGGCCGCATTCGCCGCGCACCCGGGCGAGATCGCCTGTGTGATCACGGAGGCGTCGCCGGGCAACATGGGCGTGGTGCCGCCGCTGCCGGGCTTCAACCAGGGCCTGAAGGATCTGTGCGCCGGCAACGGTGCGCTCTACATCTCCGACGAGGTGATGACCGGCTTCCGCGTCAGCAAGGCCGGTTGGTACGGGATTGATGGGGTACGTCCGGATCTGATGACCTTCGGCAAGGTCATGGGCGGCGGCTTCCCGGCCGCGGCCTTCGGCGGCCGCGCGGACGTCATGGCGCATCTCGCCCCGGCCGGCCCGGTCTACCAGGCAGGCACCCTGTCCGGGAACCCGGTCGCCACCGCCGCGGGCGTCGCGCAGCTGCGGCTGCTGGACGATGCCGCGTACGGCGCGGTCGACGCGGTCTCGGCGGAGGTGCGGAGCCTGGTCACCGCCGCGCTGGCGAAGGAGGGCGTGGCGCACCGGCTCCAGGTCGCGGGGAACATGTTCTCGGTCTTCTTCACGGATGCCGACGTGACCGACTACGACGGCGCCAAGGCGCAGGAGTCGTTCCGCTTCACCGCCTTCTTCCACTCGATGCTGTCGCAGGGCGTCTACCTCCCGCCGTCCGCCTTCGAGTCGTGGTTCCTCTCGACCGCGCACGACACGGCGGCCGTCGAGCGGATCGCCGCCGCACTGCCGGCCGCCGCACGGGCCGCGGCCCTGGCGACGGCCTGAGGACACCTCCGGCGCACGGGCCGGCGACTGCTTGCCGACGACTGAATGAATGGGTGACATGAGCAGCGAAGACATCACCGTCGTGCATCTGATGCGGCACGGCGAGGTGCACAACCCCGACGGCGTCCTCTACGGGCGCAGGCCCGGCTATCACCTCTCCGATCTGGGGCGGGAGATGGCCGACCGGGTGGCGGAGCATCTCGCGGAGCGGGACATCACGCATGTCGTCGCCTCGCCGCTGGAGCGTGCGCAGGAGACCGCGACGCCGATCGCCGGTGCGCACGGTCTGGAGCTGGCCACCGACGAGCGGCTGATCGAGGCGGCCAACGTCTTCGAGGGGAAGACCTTCGGGGTCGGTGACGGCGCGCTGAAGAAGCCGGGGAACTGGAAGTACCTCACGAACCCGTTCCGGCCGTCCTGGGGCGAGCCGTACCTGGAGCAGGTCGTGCGGATGATGGCGGCGCTGGGTGCGGCGCGGGACGCGGCGCGCGGGCGCGAGGCGGTGGCGGTCAGCCATCAGCTGCCGATCTGGATCGTGCGCAGCTTCGCGGAGCGGCGGCGGCTGTGGCACGACCCGCGGAAGCGGCAGTGCACGCTGGCCTCGCTGACGTCGTTCACCTTCCACGGCGACAAGATCATTTCGGTGGGGTACAGCGAGCCTGCGCGCGACCTGGTTCCCTCCCATCTTCTGGCGGGCGCCAAACCCGTCAAAGGAAAGGCCAAGGCTTTCGGGGCCTGACGGCGCATCACTTGGCGGAACGTCAAGTCAAAGCAAAATGAAATATCCAAGCGAATAACTCGGAACCCCGACGCTCGACATGCCCTCCTCTCCATTGTCCGTTTATATGGATATTGAGTTCGGCGAGCACGGATGGGGTCGAGGGTATGCGCGCGATCAGTCGGCGAAACCTGCTGGGTATGGGAGTTGGGGCAGCCGCGGCGCTGGGCGTCGCCGGCTGCTCGTCGACGGACTCGGATAACGCGGGGGCGGACAAGCAGCGCGTCAAGGGCTCGGTCCAGGCGCGGGCGAAACTCATCGGTGACGGTTCGACAGCGAATTCCGGCACGCAGCCCCATCAGCCCAAGGCACCCGAACGGCTCGAACCCGGCCAGACCCCGCCGCAGTTCGTGGTCTTTTCCTGGGACGGGGCCGGAGAGGTCGGCAACGGCCTCTTCCCCCGTTTCCTCAAGCTCGCCAGGGACCACGGCGCGGCGATGACCTTCTTCCTCTCCGGCCTGTATCTCCTGCCCGAATCCCAGAAGCATCTCTACAACCCGCCGAACAACAAGCGGGGCGCCTCCGACATCCCCTACCTCAGCGACGACCACATCAAGGAGACGCTGAAGTGCGTGCGGGAGGCCTGGCTGGACGGCCACGAGGTCGGCACCCACTTCAACGGGCACTTCTGCGGCGAAGCCTCGACCTCGGTCAAGCACTGGACGCCCCAGCAGTGGCAGTCCGAAATCGACCAGGCGATGGACTTCGTCACGACGTGGCGCACGAACACCGGCTTCACCGACCTCGAACCGCTGCCGTTCGACTACCGCAAGGAATTGGTCGGCAGCCGCACCCCCTGCCTGCTGGGCCAGGAAAACCTGCTGCCCACCGCCAGGAACCTCGGCTGGCGTTATGACGCCAGCTCGCCCGGCGGTATGCAGATGTGGCCGAGGAAGAAGATGGGCCTCTGGGACTTCCCGCTCCAGCTGATTCCGTTCCCGGGCCACCGATTCCAGGTGCTCTCGATGGACTACAACATCCTCTTCAATCAGTCGAAGCACTCCACGACGGCTCCGCCGGTCAACTACCCGGGCTGGCGGCAGCAGGCCACCGACGCATACATTTCCGGTTTCCGCCGGGCGTACGAGACCAATCGCGCGCCGTTCTTTATCGGCAACCACTTCGAGCAGTGGAATGGCGGCATCTACATGGATGCCGTCGAGGAAGCGCTCAAGCACATTGCCAACGAGCAGAACAGAGATGTCCGCCTGGTGTCGTTCCGGCAGTTCACCGACTGGCTCGACGCACAGGATCCGCAGGTGGTGAGCAAGCTCCAGCAGCTTCCCGTCGGAGAGCGGCCGAACGACGGCTGGAAGTCGTATTTGGCAGCCGCCTGACATGTACTGCCGGGCCGCGCCGGGCCGTCGGAGGGGGGCGCGGAAGATCCGGAATTGGCCCATGCGAAACTTTTCACATGAGTGCCTGCCGCGCCCCACGCCGCCTCACGAGCCGCCGCCGCATCACCCTGCTCGCCGCAGGGGCGGCGGTCGCGTCGCTGACGCTCAGCGCCTGCGGCGACGGCGCCTCCGGCGGCTCGTCCCAGACCCGGTTCGTCCAGGGCAAGAACGGCATCGACACCGTCAAGAAGGACGAGCGGCAGCCGGCACCCGATCTTGCCGGTGAGACCACCACCGGCAAGAAGCTGGACGTCGCCGACTACAAGGGCAAGGTCGTCATCCTCAACGTCTGGGGATCATGGTGCGGCCCCTGCATCGCCGAGGCACCGAACTTCGCCAAGGTCGCGAACGAGACCAAGGCCAAGGGCGTCCAGTTCGTCGGGATCAACACCCGCGACTCCGAGAAGTCGCAGGCCACCAGCTTCGAGGAAGAGCACAAGGTGCCCTACCCGAGCCTGTTCGACCCGACCGGACGGCTGATGCTGCGCTTCCCCAAGGGCAGCCTCAACCCGCAGTCCATCCCCTCCACGATCGCCATCGACCGGCACGGCAAGATCGCCGCCCGCTCGATCGGACCGCTCGCCGAGGACGATCTGCGCAAGATGGTCGCCCCGCTGATCGCCGAGAAGTGATCACGTGATCACGCTCGCCGCCGCCGCGGAAAACCAGACCGTCCTCAACGGCACCCTGCTCGCCGCCGTCCCCATCGCGCTCGTCGCCGGACTCCTGTCGTTCTTCTCGCCCTGCGTCCTGCCCCTGGTACCGGGCTATATGTCGTACGTCACCGGCGTCACCGGCAGCGACCTCGGCGAGGCCAGGCGCGGCCGGATGCTGGCCGGCGCCACGCTCTTCGTCCTCGGCTTCACCGCCGTCTTCGTCTCCGGTGGTGCGCTCTTCGGGTTCTTCGGCAAGAACCTTCAGGAGTACAAGGACGTCATCTCGCGCGTCCTCGGCGTACTGATGATCCTGCTCGGGCTGGCGTTCGCCGGTGTCCTGAAGCGCTTCGGACAGCGCGAACTGCGCTTCCACATGAAGCCCGCCATGGGCCTGGCCGGCGCGCCGGTGCTCGGGGTGCTCTTCGGCGTCGGCTGGACGCCGTGCCTGAGCCCCACCTTCGCCGCCGTCAGCACCCTCGCCTACTACGACGCCAGCGCCGGCCGCGGCGCCCTGCTCACCGTGGCGTACTGCCTGGGCCTGGGCCTGCCGTTCATCGTCGTCGCGCTGGCCTTCCGCCGGGCGCTCGGCGCGTTCGGCTGGGTCAAACGGCACTATCTGTGGGTGATGCGGATCGGCGGCGGGATGATGGTCGCCCTCGGCATCCTCCTCGTCACCGGCATCTGGGACAGCCTGATGTCCGAGCTCCAGAGCTGGACGCAAAGCTCCACCGTTGGGATCTGATTGATGTCCACCAAGACCGACACCCCCCGCGACCCGGGCCCCGCGGCCGACGCGGGCAGCGATCTCGGCGCGGCCGGATCCCAGCTCTCCACCGCGCCCACGGAAGACATCACCTTCCCCTCGCTCGGCCCCCTCGGCTGGGTGCGCTGGTTCTGGCGGCAGCTGACCTCGATGCGGGTGGCGCTGCTGCTGCTCTTCCTGCTGTCGATCGGCGCGATCCCCGGCTCGCTGATCCCGCAGACCAGCGTCGACCCGACCAAGGTCGACCAGTTCAAGGCCGACCACTCCACCCTCGCGGGCATCTACGACAAGCTCGGGATGTTCCACGTCTACAGCTCGGTGTGGTTCTCGGCGATCTATCTGCTGCTGTTCATCTCGCTGATCGGCTGCATCGTGCCGCGCAGCTGGCAGTTCGTCGGACAGCTCCGCGGCCGCCCGCCGGCCGCCCCGCGCCGGCTGACCCGGCTGCCCGCGTACACCACCTGGCGCACGGACGCGGCACCCGAAGAGGTCCTCGTCGCGGCGGGGCGGCTGCTGAAGAAGCGGCGCTTCCGCGCCCACCGGTCCGGCAGCGCGGTCGCCGCCGAGAAGGGCTATCTGCGCGAGGTCGGCAACCTCGCCTTCCATGTCGCGCTGATCGTGATGCTGGTGGCGTTCGCCGTCGGCGGCCTGTGGAAGTCCGAGGGCAACAAGCTCGTCACCGAGGGCGACGGCTTCGCCAACAGCCTCACGCAGTACGACGAGTTCAAGTCGGGACCGTTCTACGACACCGACGACATGGAGCCGTTCGGCTTCAAGCTCGACCGTTTCGACGCGACGTACGAGCGGACCGGGCCCCAGCGGGGCACCCCGCGCACCTACCGGGCGCAGATCTCCTACTACCTGGGCGCGGACGGCAAGCAGCACAAGACCGCGATCGAGGTGAACAAGCCCCTCGACATCGCCGGCAACAGGGTCTACCTGCTCTCGCACGGCTACTCGCCCGTCGTCACCGTCAAGGACGGCCGCGGCAAGACCGTCTACCACGGCGCGACGGCCTTCCTGCCCGCGGACCCGAAGAACCTCACCTCGACCGGCGTGGTGAAGGTACCCGGGGCGCAGACCAAGGACGGCAAGCGCAACCAGCTCGGCTTCCAGGCCATGTTCGTCCCGACGTTCGGCGGCCGCGGCACCGGCTCGATGTTCTCGCAGTTCCCGGCGCTGGACTTCCCCGTGCTCTCGGTGAACGCGTACCACGGTGATCTGGGCCTGGACTCCGGCCTGCCCCAGAGCGTCTACAAGCTCGACACCAAGCGCCTCAAGAAGTACCAGGACGGCAAGGGCGGCATCCTCAAGAAGATGCTGCTGCCCAAGGACCGCGTGGAGCGGCACGCGGGCTCCAAGAACAAGGCGGCCGTACGCGCCGCCGAAGAGCAGACGACGATGAAGCTGCCGAACGGCGAGGGCTCGATCACCTTCGACGGCGTCAAGGGCTGGGCCAGCTTCAAGGTCTCCCACCAGCCCGGCAACGGCCTGGCGCTGACCGGCGCGGTCACCGCGCTGCTGGGCCTGGCCGGGTCGCTGTTCATCCAGCGCCGCCGGGTGTGGGTCCGGGCGGAGCCGGGTGCCGATGGCGTCACCGTCGTCGAGATGGCCGCTCTCGGCCGCAGCGAGTCGGCCCGGCTGCCGGAGGAACTCGCCGGTCTCGCCGGGGAGCTGTGCCCCGATGCCCCGCCCGCCCCGGCCACCGCCCCCGACACCGAAGACCCCGCGGAGCCCACCGACTCTGACGGACCTGCTGACCCCTCCGAAGGAGCGCGCGCGTGAACATCGCGGCCGCAGCCAACGAGACACTGGCGCACAACAGCAACCTGCTGGTCTATTCCGCGATGGCGGTCTATACGCTCGCCTTCCTCGCGCACATGGCCGAGTGGGTGTTCGGCAGCCGCAGCAAGGTCGGCCGCACCGCCGCCGCCCTGACCGCCCGGGCCAAGGCGCCCGTGACGGTGTCCGTGCAGTCCGGAGCAGGCGCAGGAGCCACCGGGACGGCCGTGCTGGAACGGCCCACGGTCGTCACCAAGTCCGTCACCGGCAGCCGCGATGTCCCCGACGGGCCGGGCGCCGCCGGCGACACCGAGAAGGGCGACCTCTACGGGCGGATCGCCATCTCGCTGACCGTCCTGGCCTGGGCGCTGCACGTGGGCGGCGTCCTCACCCGCGCCCTGTCCGTCCAGCGTGCCCCCTGGGGCAACATGTACGAGTTCTCCACGACCTTCGCCGCGGTCGCGGTCGGCCTCTACCTGCTGCTGCTCGCATGCAAGAAGAAGGTCCGCTGGATCGGGCTGCCCCTGGTCACCACCGTCCTGCTCGACCTCGGGCTGGCCGTCTCGGTGCTCTACACCGCCAGTGACCAGCTGGTGCCCGCGCTGCACTCGTACTGGCTGTGGATCCACGTCAGCTGCGCGATCATCTCCGGCGCGGCCCTCTACCTCGGCGCCGTCTCCACGCTGCTCTTCCTCTTCCGAGACTCCTACGAGGCCAAGCTCGCCGACCCGGCGGGCAAGCAGCCCGGCGCGTTCGCCTCGTCCGTACTGGACCGGCTGCCCTCGGCCGCCTCGCTGGACAAGTTCGCCTACCGCGTCAACGCCACCGTCTTCCCGCTGTGGACGTTCACCATCATCGCCGGCGCCATCTGGGCCGAGGCCGCGTGGGGCCGCTACTGGGGCTGGGACCCCAAGGAGGTCTGGGCCTTCATCACCTGGGTCGCCTACGCCTGCTATCTGCACGCCCGCGCCACGGCCGGCTGGAAGGGCCGCAAGGCCGCCTACCTGGGCCTGATCGGGTTCGCCTGCTACCTGTTCAACTACTACGGCGTGAACATCTTCGTGACGGGTCTGCACTCCTACGCGGGAGTCTGACCCGCACACCCCGCGGTGCCGTACGGGACGCCTCCTCGCGAGGCCGGCCCGTACGGCACCGTCGTTTCAGGGGGAGAGGCGGCAGGCCCCGGGGCGGGTCCGCACAGTCTGTCCTACCGCCGCCTGCGCCGGCCGCGCTCCTGACGCGGCGGCTGCTGCCCCGCGCCCGGCAGCGTCGGCTTCGGCAGATGCGCCACCTCCCACTGCGCCTCGACCAGCTGCTCGGCGGTGTCGCGGGGCAGCCGCGGCGGGCGGTGCGCCCGGTGGCCGAAGCCGAACGCGGAGGTCAGATCGCCGAAGGCGTCCCGTCGCCAGTCGCTGATGTTGGGCTCCGCCACACCCGTCCAGCACTCCAGGAACTGCAGCACCGAGGTGTGGTCGAAGGGGTCGCCGGCGGCCCAGCCGCCCACCGTCCACGGCGAGATGATCAGACACGGCACCCGGAAGCCGCCGCCGATCGGCAGGCCCTGGACGAACTCGTCCTTCGTCCCCGGGGGCGGCACCGGCGGCGGCACATGGTCGAAGAGGCCGTCGTTCTCGTCGTAATTGAGGATGAAGACGGTCTTGGCCCACACCCTCGGGTTGGACGCGATCGCCTCGATCTTCTGGGCGACGTAGTCGGCGCCCGCGGCCGGCAGATAGTCCGGGTGCTCGGACTGGTGACTGGTGGGGATCAGCCAGGAGACGGCCGGCAGCCGGTCGCCCCGGGCGTCGTCCTCGAAGGTGCCGGCCGGCTGCGGCCGCATCCCGCGCTCGTAGAGCGACTGGCCGGGCTGGGCGTCCCGGAACGTCTGGAACTGCTCCAGGAGGTTGCAGCCGTAGTCGTCCTCCTCCTGGTAGACCTTCCAGCTGATGCCGGCCGCCTCCAGCCGCTCGGCGTAGGTCGTCCAGCGGTACGGCTTGGGCGCGGTGTTGTTCAGCACCGGACCGCCCTGTGTGCCGCCCGGGTCGAGGGTGCCGGTCATCCAGTACAGCCGGTTGGGCCAGGTCGGGCCGAAGACCGAGCAGAAGTAGTTGTCGCAGAGGGTGAAGGCCTCGGCGAGGGCGAACTGGAAGGGGATGTCCGCGCGGGTGTGATAGCCCATGACGTACGGACCGTTGATGCCGTCGGCCTTGCGGTGCGCGGGCAGCCAGCGGTCCATCTTGCCGCCGTTCCACGCCTCGTGCTGCACGGACCAGGCATGGCTGGTGGAGGGGATGGCCTGGGCGCTGGTGGTGTGCGTGTTGAGGCGGAACGGCAGCAGATAGCCGTCCGGGTTCTGCGCGTCCGGCTGGTGGAAGACGGACCGGCCGTCCGGCAGCGTCAGCGCGTCCGGGTCGGCGAAGCCCCGGACGCCGCGCAGAGTGCCGAAGTAGTGGTCGAACGACCGGTTCTCCTGCATCAGCATCACGACGTGCTCGACGTCGTGCAGCGAGCCGTGCCGCGCGGGTCCGGCGGCGACGGCCTTTTGCACGCTGGGCGGCAGCAGCGACAGCGCGGCGGCGCCGCCGACCGCGCCGGCCGCGGAGCCGAGAAGTCTGCGTCGGGTCATGTCGGGCATATGTGCCACTCTCCCTGAGTCGCGTGAGCCCTCAGTGGGCCGACTTGACTGTGGCGGCGGCTGAGTTTCCCGGGCAGGGGGAGGTTGCTGAACGATGCATCAATTGGCTGTGAACGATCGAGAGTTGGCCGGGGGACGCTACGTCCCGTACGCCACACGAACCAGTGCCCGGCGGACCGCGCGGCGGCCGGAATTACGCGTTTGTGAAGGCACCTCAGGACACGCGGCCGAGCCCAGGAGTTCCCCCGGGTGCCGGGTAGGGCCGCTCCTCGGGCAGCAGCGCGGCGGCCGCCGCGGTGTCCCCGGAGCGCACCAGCGCACGGATCTCATGGGCCAGCGGGGTGACGTCCGTGATGGCCACCGTCCACTCGTCCGCGTACCGCCGCGACGCCTCACCCGACAGGCCCAGCTGCAGCGACCGGTACGCCAGCGGCCGCAGCCCCAGATCCCGCTCCGGGTCCCACTGCACCCGCGCCGGCGCCCCCTTCAACTGCCGCTGCCAGGCGTCGCGGTCGGGGTGCTCGTCCCGGTCGTAGTGCGACAGACAGGCATGCCCCAACGCCCAGTCGAACCCGGCCCGCTCGATCTCGATCGCCAGCACGGTCTCCTGGTCGGCCTTGGCGCCCCAGCCGCAGCGGTACATCATCCATAGGAAGGACGGCTTGATCCATGTCAAGCATTGTTCGTAGTCCTTTCTGGATCCGGTGCGCACTGCGAGTGACCTTGGCCCGTCCTGCGTGTCCACAGTGAAATGTCGCTGCTCGTCGCGACGGCGATGGTCTGCCCGGAGGGTGAGAAGCCGGCTGCCCGGAATTCGGAGTAGTTCGAGTGGAAGATGTGCCACCATCGCTCGCCGTGGGGACCGGAGTGAGGCAGCCCGCCGTCACGGGAGAGCAGGATCCGATCATTCGGCCACGCCGGGGTGACGACCTCCAGATACCAACCGTCTGCGGTGGTGGTGTGGAGTCCTCCGCCGAAGAGCCCTGCTATGTGCACCCGGCTTCCGGTGATCGGCCCCAGGCCGGGGCAGGACAAGTCCGGCGCGCTGTCGGGAGTCTCGTCCTCGGGGTCGGGTTCGCGGTCCCTGGCGATCTTCTCCCCAGTGACGGCGTCGAAGAGGCCGTGACCGTCGCGTGAGACGACCATCACCAGATCGCGTCGGTCCTCGGGATGCGACGCGAAGCCGATTCCGAGGAGCCCGCCGACGGGGACAAGGGCAACGGATCGCCAGGGTTCGGGTGCGGGCACAACGGGGGCTGCAAGGAGCCGTTCCCGCATCGCCTGTTGGTAGGCGGAGAGCTTTGGCTCAAGATCTGGCATCTCGACCGGGGTTATCTTCTCCGTTGACTTCGTCACGGCCTCATGATCCACGCTTCGGCGCGCTTGCCCAGAGGGTTGCCCCAAGAGCGGTCGCTCGACATGCCCCGGCCCCGTCTGCCGTCACTGCCCGCGGGTACGGTCGCCTTGATGTCTGTTGCCGGCCGCTGCCTGCCTCGGCGGTCTGCGCTACCGGGTTGGCGGTGTTGAGGGAGTGGATACGGGCATGCCGTCTGATGCTGAGCGGAGCACAGGAGAGGGGTTCACGTCGGGCGCCGCTACACAGGTGTTGGCCGCGGCGTGTCGACGGGCGGGGCTCGACGGTGACGGAGCGCGCCTGATCCGCCTGGGGGAGAACGCGCTGTTCCGGCTGGCTGCCCACCCTGTGGTGGTGCGGATCGCCCGGTCGGCCGAATACCTGGACTCGGCCCGGGGCGAGGTTCAGGTGTCGCGCTGGCTGTCGCGCGAGGGCTTCCCCGTGACACGCGTGGTCGATGACCTGGAGCAGCCCATGGTCGTCGACGGACATCCGGTGACGTTCTGGCACCTGATCGAGGAGGGGGCCCGCAAGGCGACGTACGAAGAGCTGGGCGCGGTCCTCCGTGATCTGCACTCGCTCAGCCTGCCGGACACGCTGAACCTGCCTCCGTACCCCGTCCTGGACCGGACCGACCGACGGATCAACGCTGCGGTCGACATACCGGAGGATGACCGGGCGTTCCTGCGGAAGCGCGCACGTGAGCTGCGGGACCGTGTGGCGGACCTTCGGTTCGAGTCCGAGAAGGGGCCTGTACACGGGGACGCTCACGTGCAGAACCTGATGGTGGACCGGAATGATCAGGTGATCCTGATCGATCTGGAGCGGTTCAGCTTCGACCACCCCGAGTGGGACCTGATGGTCACCGCCACCGAGCATCACAGCCTGGGGTGGCAGACCAAGGAACAGTACGGCGCCTTTGTCGGCGCCTACGGGCGGGATCTCCGTACCTGGTCGGGCTTCTCCACCCTCCGCGCAGTGCAGGAATTCAACATGACGACATGGCTCATGCAGAACGTGTCCGAGAGCGACGAGACGGCTGCGGAGTACGCCCGTCGGATCTCCTCGCTCCGGAACGAGGACGCGCCGCGCGACTGGCACCCGGGGTGACCTCGGCTACTCGTCGCCCAGTCGGTTCATGGCGTCCCGTACCTGCCCGCTGAACTGCTGAATGGCAGGGTGCGTCCCGTACGCGGTCACCTCACGTTGGAAGTCGCCCACGTACCGCTGGAACCGAGCGGACTCCAGAGCATCCCCGGCATCGACGGCGAGGCCGGCGGTCGTCACAGCAGCGTCAAGGTCGCCGTTCAGCAGCTGGCTCTGGGCGAGCACCATGCGGCAGAACCCGAGCGTACGGGCGTACTTAGGGTCAGTGAGTTCGACAGCGCGTTCGGCGAAGTGGACGGCTTCGGCACCCTGCCCGAGGTCGCGGAAGCAGTGGCAGAACTCCCCGATCAGCTCGGCTTCATCCATGTACGAGAGCCATTCCGGATCGTCTGCGCTGTCGGCACGCTCGAAGAACCTCTCGGCCTCGCTCATCGCGCGGGCAGCACCCTTGTGGTCCTGCGCTGTCGAGAGGGCGCGCGCCTCATGGGCGGAGAACAGCGCCATCGCACGGGGCGTGGAGGCGGCCTTGCCACCTTCCACCGACGCGCGGGCCAGCGTCAGAGCCCGGGGCACCTGGCCCAGGTAGTTGGCCTGGTGGCTCATATTGGCCAGGATGCGCGCGCCCATCATGCGGTCGCCCGCCACCTGGGTCAGCCGCAGCGTCGAGAGCATGTAACGGTCGGCAAGGGCATGGTTTCCGCTGTCGTATGCGGTCCAGGCAAGTAGCTGTGACATCTCCGTTGCGGCCTGGAACAGCGCCTCGCCCACCTTGGCGCTGTAGCTGGCTCCCAGCAGAGGCAGCACGTCTTCCCGGAAGTAATGCCGGAACGCCTTGTGCGCGTGTCCGCCGCCGAACTGGAAGTCCAACTGCATGAAGAACCCCGCTGCGGTCCGGATCGCGGCGACGTCACGCATGCCGACCCGGCGAGTGGCGGGGGCATCGGTAGGTACGCCGTCCGGGCGGGAGACAAGCCAGGAGAGGGCGGCGGAGTGCACGTCCGTGTCCGGGAGCTGGGGCTCGTCCGACGGACCGTCCTCCGGACGCTGGTGCGTAAGGCCGTCAAGGACATTCAGCGTCTCGGCCAGTGAGGCGGCGTAGCCCATGCCGACCGCGGGAGTGGGGGCCGGCGCGGCACCGGGGAATCCCAGATCTTGCGACGTGACCCTCCGCCGTAACTTGTCGCTCAGTGCCTCGGCGACGAAGCCGGCTGTCTGCCGCTGGATTCCGTTCCCGTCCAACCATCGCTGAACGGCGACGTGGGTTGTCCCGAGGTGTTCGCCGTGCCGCTGCGCGACCTCCCGGACTCGTTTGGCCAGTCCCTTGTTCGAGGCTCCGGCCTCCGCCATGACTGCGGCCAACTTGCGGTTCGGTTCTCTGCTCACGTTCTGAGCACACCCCGCGGGCGTCACGTCAAGTGTTCATCGTGTCACACCAGATGCGGCCGAGGGGGTTCGTCGCGAACCCCCTTGAGCGATTTCGCGAACCCCTCGTGTGCACGTGAACTCCCCTATGAACGCTGCCTCTTGGCCAAAGTCGGTCGTTGACTGTCGAGACAAGACCCCGGCGGTGCGTGACGGCACCCCGGGGCATGGCCAACCTGATGGAAGCAGGTCGACATGCGGAACCATATCGGCAGGGTTTTCGAGTTGCTGCTGAAAGCCTTACTGCCCGCACCGGGGCACCATCGCGTGGTGGGAACGAGCCCGGTAGTGGGCTGCGCGGACACGCCGACGATGAGCCTGAGCCTGCCGCGGGTCCCTGATCCGTACGTCTGGCGCCCGATCCGCGGCGAGGACGTTCAGCTCGTCCGCCCCTATCTCGTCGCCTACGAGCGGCAGATGCAGCGCCGGGCGGAGTCTGACCGCTGCGTCGGCTCGATGTGTGCCTCCCAGTGGATGGCGGTGACATTGTGAGCGCCCAACCGCGTCTGCTCCCCTGGCCGGGCCCGGCCGGTCAGCGCTCCTACCTGGCCACCGACGACGGCAATAGCCCTCTCTCACAGCTCGCCGACGAAATGGAAGAGGTCCAGCTCCAAACGGGCGCCGAGCTGCTCGACCACGCGGCGAAGATGCTCGAAAACCAGAAGGCCAACGCCCTGGAACTCCGATTCCTGAGTGCCCGGTTGTGTGAGGCACTTCGGGACGCGTTGACGGTTGCTGAGAGCAGGGGTGGACGGCTGCCCTTACCCGATGGCGAGGAGGCCGAGCCTGACAAGCCGCCGACATCTGCCAACGGGACAAACGGATGAGCCGGACGGCGCGCGAGGCACAGGGATGGGAACTCGCACCGGTAGCGAGCAAATCCGTGAGCCGTGAATCGGATGGAGGGATGGCGCTGACCCTCCAGATCACCCGCCATGGGGAGCCGGTCGCCGCTGCTCCGCTGCGGCTGACCGTAGCTGAGGCGGAGCGGGTCCACGCTGCGCTCTGCCATGCGCTCGACCAAGAGCCCGCGCCAGGTGATGCGCCGGACTGCCGCAAGCCGATTCAGTACCCCGGTGGCCGACAACGCTTCTGACCTCTGCCGATCTGCGACCGGGCAGAGGCGTCACGCACAACAACCGCAGACATGACGCCGGACCACCCCTCAAACCCTGGCAGGCGCGGGATGGTCCGACAGGGGATCGTTCCCAAACGATCACGAACCCCGGTGCCGATGGCACCGGGGCCCTCGTCGTTTCCTCCTACGGCGTGGCCCGGCAAGGACAGTGTTCAGCCAGCCTGCGGGGAAAGGGACTTGAGAGAATGGACGGCATCGGGGACGACGGATTCGACGGTGAGGACCTGGACCCTGACGCGGTCCTGTGGGTACGCGGGGTGGACTACCTGGCCGGCTGGCGAGACGCGATGCAGGCGGCGGCAGAGCTGGGCGACGCGCTGGTGGCAGCAGGAGTGGACACTGCGGGAATCAAGCTGCGCGCTGCTGCGGTCTCGGATGGCTCGGGAGTCGTACGACTGGACACGGCCCGGAGACGGCCCAGGGCCTCATCCCGTCGTGAGGTGCCACCACCGACCACCAGCTCCTCGACCACTGAGGATCACCTCTCGTGACCGCTGAGGGCGAGACGCACTGGACCTAGGCTCTCGATCATGCGCATCAACCAGATCGAACCCTGGCTCCATGAGCATGGTGCGGAGGTGCAGCCCGTGCTTCTGTCCACTCGGTTCAATGCGTATCTCAGCACACTCCTGTGGGCAGGCAGCGGCATCGACTGGCGAAGCCTGCCGCATCGCTCGCTGAGACTGGACGATGTCTCGGACGAAGGCGTAGTGAACTGGGCTCGTCAGACACCCGTCGCTCGGCACAGCCACTCGCTGATCATCGACTCCGCCTCCGAGCCAGGCGTGGTGTGCCGGTTCGAGGACGCCATACGGGACTTCGAGCTGCTGTCGAACCGCCCCGAGCTCTACATCTGCGGCGTCGATCTCGTAGAGGGCGAGGTGCAGCCGGCCTTCGACCGCTTCATCGAGCGACGTTCCTTTATGACCCTCCACGCTCGAATCTGAGATTAGCTGCGGCAGAGCTCGGCGGGTTGATCCCTGCTTTGTAATCCTGACGTGGGCTCCGCAGTGCATCTGCTGCCGGACATACCTGTGGGGCCGCCGGAGCAAGGAACCCGCAAGGCTCGTACGCGACTGCACCCGTCTGCGCCCGTTGCCGTCAGGTATTGCCGCCACCTCGATGCTCGATCCCCTGACGTCCAGCCGCGGAACGGGCAAGATTGGGCAACCGCATGCGTAACGGTCGTCCGGTCGCCGGAAGAGCAGCGGAGCCAAAGGGGGCACACAGTGGGGCAGCACGACGCGGGGGACGCCCGCGATAGGTGGGCTGAAGAGGCCTACTCGGTACTAGCCGATGTTGCACGTACCTATCGCGCAGTCATCACGTACAAGAAGCTGGGAGAGGAGATCCAAAAAAGGTCAGGCATCCACACCCAGGCACTGCTCCACAACTGGATTGGCTCTGTCCTCGGCAGGGTGGTCCGCGAAGCACACCGACGAGGCGATCCGCCACTGACCGCGTTGGTCGTACACAGCGACGACGGCATGGTGGGCGTTGGCTACAAGGAAGTTCTAGAGACCGCAGGGCAGCCGCCCGTGCACGATGTGCAGGAGCGCGAACAGCACGCTGCCGAAGCACGACTAAGCTGCTACCAGCGATTCGGTGCAGATCTCCCTCCGGGCGGAGGGGTTCCTGCTCTTGCTCCTAGATACCAGGCAGCCATCGAACGCCGACAGGCCCGAGCTGCTGAGCCGCCCCCCGTCTGCATCGGGTGCTTCGTTCAGCTTCCGACGACAGGCGTCTGCGACTCTTGCGACTAAGAGCCACCGAACAGCCAAGCTGTGCGAAGGGAACGGCTTTCAAGACCGTTGAACTTTCCGGCACAACACCTACTCCGAGCTGCGGCGGAGCCAGCAGTACACCTGCCTCGGGGATGGACCTTGGCCACAGGTTGGCCGCGCCTCAGGCAGCCCCCATCGGGTAGGCGCACAAGCGGCGGCGAGTCTCAGCTGGTGAGCCCCGCATTAGGAGTTCGATCTGGGCACCGACGCGGATGGATGGCACTCGGCTGCCATCGTCACGCATAGCCGCTCAACGGTGCCGCTGTCCGTCGACGTTGATGTCAGTTGCTGATGTCAGTGCGTACCTGATTCCGGGGGAGTTATAGCTCCCGCACTAAGCCCGAGACTGCAATCTTTTCGAGGGTTAGCCGGGAGCTCTCGGCACATCAATATTTGAAAATGAAGATACGCGGTAGTAAAGCTTGCATCCCTTTCTGTTCCTTTCAGTGAGTCAACAACACTCTTGCCCGGTGCCGGCAATTCCATCACTGTCGACATTTCCCAAGCCATCTTGGCCGATTCATCGCTTCCATATACGAAAACTTTGGTGTATGCATTCTGGTACTCGCGCCAATTGTCCTTCCACTTGGTGAGATCGGGGCAACCCTTGCGGACTCGGCAAGCCTTACGGATTCTGCGATCCTCCAGTGTGAATTTGTTCGCCGAGTCGAGCAATTTGGCGTAAATTACTGCGCGCCTTTCCCTCACCTCCTTATCCTTCTCCCCCTTGGCTTGTTTGCTTTGTAACTCGAATTGTGCGACGGTCTGCTGCTGGGTCGATACGTAGGAGGTTGCGCCCCCGATGAGAGCACCAACTAGCGCCCCCACGGTTGCTATCAGGGCGGCGCGTAGGTCTCCCGTCCTGTTTTCTCGGGTGGTTTGACTGCTCTCCTCTGGGGCGCTCCCATTCTCCTCCGGTTCAGTAGCATTCGTGGGATCGCCCTGCTGATTCTCGCCGGGGTCGTTCCCTACTCGTTCCGTCAATTCATCCAAAACGTTCCTCGCTTCGTGAGGGCGCTTTATGGCCTCGTTGGTTGTTATGTATCACCCGGTCACCGGCCCGTCCGGCATCACGACGGCTCAAGTCTCGGCGCACGTACCGGCCCTCATGCGTACCTGCTGGCAGCTCGGCGGCCTACCGGAGTTGGCGCCACTGCGCTTGCGCGCCTGTACTCACACCCTTGGCTACCGGGGCCACATCCTCACCAAGTCCCGCATCTACTCCACGACGTACACGGCGCTCCGCGCTGAACGGGCCGAACACGAACGGACTGCGCATGGTTTCGTCGACGACTCCGGCACGCTCACTGATTCCCAGTGGCGTTACGTGGGGTCCGGCCATACCTCTGGCGCTGCCTTCATCGCCGCTGGGATCGCCGAGGATCACGCCCGCAACCGGGAGATCTGTCATGGAGAACGCGGCCGATGGGTGGTGACCGATGACCACGTATGACCGTGAGTCAGAGAGGGTCCGGCACCTGGACCGTGTTTGCAGGAAGTTCAACACCAAGATCAGCCCAGCAGCGACGAGGCGACTTGCCCGGCTTCTGGAGCGTCAGCGCGGAGGCAAGGCCGAGTGAGACAGCAAGAGGGGCCCTATGCGGGCCCAGGCTTCGGCATGAGGTCGCTATGGGCGGGCTCGTCCGGTCTGCGGCTCTAGCCCGCTCTGCGGGGATATGAAGCAGACATGGCCCCATGGGACTTAGATTCGTTCAACCTGCAAGTGAAATCTCCAATTTTTTGGTCAAGTGACCTTAAATACTTTCTCGGTGACGCGTCAATCTCCGATAAGCCTGAGGGGTATACAAGGATATAGAGATCATTTCACCCTCAATTGGCTGGCATACTCCCTTGAGTAGATGATCAAGGGGGGAAAGATGGCGGATCAGTTGACCGTCCATTTCGAGTCGCTGACCGAGGCTAGTGAAGAGCTGGAGAGCATAGCTAGCGCACTGCAAGGGCATCTCTCTGAGCTAGATGATGCAGTTCGCCAGGTGATGGAGAGCTGGTCAGGCGACGCGCGAGATAAATTCCACCTCCAGTACAAACAATGGAGCGACGCTTCCAAGGGGCTGCACCGTTCTCTCCGGGCCTTGCAGAAAACCGTACATACGGCGCATGGAAATTATTCCGCTGCCCGGTCGGCTAACCTGCGAATGTGGGGTGGGCGATGAGTGGGCGCTTTGGTCGTGGTAGCAACCCAATCAACCTGCACCCTGACGACCTGCATAGTGTGGCCTTGAAATTTGCTAAGGGGCAAGATCGCATCATCGCGATCGGGGAAAAGCTCCAAAGTGGGCTGGATGGCGCTGGCGGAATGGCCGGCAATGATGACTACGGTCACAAGTTCGCCAAGAAGTACGACCCAGCCGCCAAGGCCTTGTTTCTCACCATTGGTGGCGCTGTGCGCGCAATTGGGCAAGCTTCAACGGCTCTGGTTCAAACTGCAAACAATTACATGAAGGCTGACCATCACTCCAATCCTCATGCGGGCAAGGGTGGTGGGCCGGAGCGATACTCGCCGCCGCCGGTGTTTACAGATGTCAGCCTTTCACACCCTGACTCCGCTCTGGGGGCAGGCGACAGTTCCATGCCTGACGTCCTTGCCAAGTACTGGCCGAATGGTCACCAGGACAAACTCCACGCGGCCGCGCATGCCTACAGAAGCGCAGCCAGCGCGATCGATGATCTTGGCAACGGCCTTCACCAGCAGGTCCGTTCGCTCACTGACAGCAGTTCGGACGACTCCATCGAGGCGATGGCTGAGTTCTGGGGAAAGATCTGGCGTGGTGGCAAGGGTGCCGGTAAGGCGCCGCTCTCGGCCGCGAAACATGCCTGCGAACAACTAGCCAACGCATGCGAGAAGTTCGCCCAAGCTATCGACACTGCCCACAGCGAAACCGAGCACAAGCTCGCTGAAGCAGGCATCGCCATCACCCTGACGACGATCGTGGGTGTCATCCTCACACCCTTTACAGGCGGCGGCTCGGACGCCGCAGCAGCTGCGCTGGACAGCGCGGAAGCCGCGGCCATTCTTGGCGACGTCGCAGTCGTCCTGGACGAGTCCATAGCCACCATCGGGACTGAGGTCATATCAGACCTCGAAATTTACCTTCAGTCTGCGGCCGACAGTGTCCCCGAGATTGAGGCCGTAGATGCCGACAGCACCGAAGTTGGCAATATCCTGGAACGCGAGCTGGCTGATACCGAAGCACGGGAACCGGCTGGCGTGGGCGGACGCGGTGGTCATGGTGGTGGCAAGCCCCCTACTGGCGGTCACCCACCAGAAGATCCGGCGCCTGGCGACGGCGGCATGGACGGCCGTGACATCCATGGGGCCGGTCGTGTTGGCGAACGGGGGGTCGATGTGGACCATGTTTGGCAGGAGGGAGAGCTGTACATTCAAGATGACGGCCAGATGGTGAAGATTCTGGACAATGGAAATGGCACGTTTGATGTCGTGGTGCGTGACGCGGCCAATCCCTCTGGTGGCCCCACTACAGTTCTCAAGAATGCCACACAGAGATACGTCGACAACAAGATATCGAAGGGGATTTGGGAATGAGCGCAGTGGATGACAAGGCACCGTTGAACGTCTCAAAGCGACTGCGGTGTTGCATCTGTGGCCAAGGAACAGAAACAGCCGACGACTACGTATTTATGACGCTAACCACAGACGAGACAAGTGCCCAGCAGGGGCTAGGCGGTCATGCTGAGTGCCTGAATCGAGTGCTTGCGCCCGGATTTAGCGTAGAGGTGCATCTCATGTAGTTACCGGGCAGCGATGAGATAGAGCGCGATGTTCGCGACGAATCGGTACTCGCCGGAGGCCTCGTCAGCCAGGAAGGCGCGGCAGTGGGCACGGTCTTCCAGCGTGATCATGGGAGGTGGACACTCACATGATCACTGGGGCCGTGCCTGCTTCATATCTCCGTAGAGTGGGCCAGAGTCGTAGACCGGAGGACCCCGCCTATAGCGACTCCATGTCGAAGCCCTGAATGCGGGCCCCTCCTCGTCTGACCTGGTCAGAGCCAGATCGGATTCTGCTCCATGTCGATCCTGCCGTAGTCGAATTGGCGCCCCTTCTTCGTCGCCGCTTTGATCTTCACGGCGGCGAACAGAAACCGCATGACCGCGTTCATACGTTGGAAGTTCTCGTCCTCCTCCAGTGCTTTCCAGTTCTCACGAGCCTTCGGGCCCACAAGGCCGTCCAAGACTTCCAGGGACCTGGCTTTGTTGGTCCTTGGCGTCTGGCGTCATGGAAAGAGACTATGAACGCGGCTTGATCCATGTCATCCGCTCCCGCTTCCACGCCGCCGGGAACCGCCCGTCCCGCGCGGCCGGAACGCCCAGCGCGGGGGAGTAGGCCTGGTAGACGGTGACGGTCTTTTCGGTGTGCAGGGCGCGGATGCGACGGGCCGGCTCGGCGGGGGATATGGGGGTGTCGGCGGCCTGTACGGGGGCGTCGGGGCTGGTGCTCATGGGTGGTCATCCTGGCGGAGGGCGGGGCTGCGGGCCAGCGAATTGCGGGGCTGGGGAACGGCGTCCGGCAGATGGCCGACCGGCATGCCCCGGACCCGGACCCGGCCCTGCCCCGTCTGCCGTCGGGCGCCGTTCTGTTGGTTCCCCACATCGGCCGTGGAGGCGCCGCTGATGTTGCCCGGGACCTGTAGTGCCGACCGCGGACCGGTTACTCGACCCCGATGTCCTCGTGCCAAAGCTCCGGCCGTGCCCCGATGAAGTCGCGCATCATTGCCGCGCAGTCGGGGTCGTCCAGCAGCACGATGCGGACGCCGTGCCGGGCCAGCCAGTCGTGGCCGCCGTGGAAGGTGCGGGCCTCGCCGATCACCACGCGGGAGATGCCGAACTGGCGGACCAGGCCGCTGCAGTACCAGCAGGGGGAGAGGGTGGTGACCATCGTCGTGCCGCGGTAGCCGCGTTGGCGGCCGGCCGCGCGGAAGGCCGCGGTTTCGGCGTGCATGGTGGGGTCGTCGTCCTGGACGCGGCGGTTGTGGCCGCGGCCGAGCAGGGTGCCGTCCGGTCCGTAGAGCGCCGCGCCGATCGGGATGCCGCCCTCGGCGAGACCGGTGCGGGCCTCGGTGAGCGCCGTTGCCAGCATGGCGCGGGCCTGCTCCTGCAGATGACCGGGGTGGCCGGTCGGGTCGCTGTGGCCGTCGACGCTGCCGTGCAGCCGGAACTCGTCGCGGTCCTGACCCCAGTCCTGCGTACGGTCCATACGCTCACCGTACGCCTGGCGGCCGGGCCGCGGCGCGTCGGCGCTGAGGTGCGGACAAGGGGCGGAAGCCCTACCCCTGGGCAGGCGGCGGCGTGTCCTCGGGGCCGCCGTCCGCCGCACCGCGGCCCTTGCGCCGCAGCTCCTCCTCGCGGCGGCGCAGGTCGGCCTCCCAGTCCTTGAGCAGCGCCTCGTCCTTCTTGCTCTCGTCCTTGAGGGACCTGAGGAACTCGGGGTTGTCGTCGGGCGCCACGAACTTCGTACGGTGGTTGCGGTGCCACTCCGAGGGCGTGGAGCCGCCGCCCGTCGCCGGCCCTCGGTGCTTGCCCGCCACCAGCCAGGCGACCGGGCCGACCAGCACCTCACCGAAGAGCAGGATGATGATCACCCAGATCACCTTGGGCAGTCCGCGCACCTGTGATTCGGGAGTGTTCAGACAGTCGATGAACGCATAGATCCACAGTGCCAGCACCAGTAGGAACGGCAGATACCTGAGCATTGCGGAACGGTCCCCCTGCACGCGACGGCGGGCCCTCGCCGGGGCCCGGTGACCCGTCCAGGGTAGTGCGTACCCGATACTGGAAGGCATGGCTTACGACGATCTTCGCTCGTTCCTGCGCGCACTGGAGCGGGAAGGCGACCTCAAGCGCATCAAGGCCGAGGTCGACCCGTATCTGGAAGTCGGCGAGATCGTGGACCGGGTGCAGAAGTCCGGTGGCCCGGCGCTGCTCTTCGAGAACGTCAAGGGCTCGGCGATGCCGCTGGCCATGAACGTCTACGGCACCGACCGCCGGCTGCTCAAGGCGCTGGGCCTGAAGGCGTACGAGGACATCAGCGGCAAGATCGGCGGCCTGCTCAAGCCGGAGCTGCCGCAGGGCTTCGTCGGCGTACGCGAGGCGTTCGGGAAGCTCGCGGGCATGACGCATGTGCCGCCGAAGAAGGTGAAGGGGGAGAGCGCGCCCGTCCAGGAGGTCGTCCTCAAGGGCGACCAGGTCGATCTCGACCGGCTCCCGGCGCTGTTCACCTGGCCCGAGGACGGCGGCTCCTTCTTCAACCTGGGCCTGACGCACACCAAGCACCCCGAGGCCGGCGTGCGCAACCTGGGCCTGTACCGCCTGCAGCGCCACGACAAGCGCACCATCGGCATGCACTGGCAGATCCACAAGGACAGCCGCAACCACTACCAGGTCGCCGCCAAGCGCGGGGAGAAGCTGCCGGTCGCCATCGCCTTCGGCTGCCCGCCGGCCGTGACGTACGCCTCGACCGCCCCGCTGCCCGGTGACATCGACGAGTACCTCTTCGCGGGCTTCCTCCAGGGCAAGCGGATCGAGATGGTCGACTGCAAGACCGTGCCGCTGCAGGTCCCGGCGCATGCCGAGGTCGTCATCGAGGGCTGGCTGGAGCCCGGCGAGATGCTGCCCGAGGGCCCGTTCGGCGACCACACCGGCTTCTACACGCCGCAGGAGCCGTTCCCGGCGCTGACCATCGACTGCGTGACGATGCGTAAGCGGCCGCTGCTCCAGTCGATCGTCGTGGGGCGGCCGCCGACGGAGGACGGGCCGCTGGGCCGGGCGACGGAGCGGTTCTTCCTGCCGCTCCTCAAAATCATCGTCCCGGACATCGTCGACTACCACCTGCCGGAATCCGGCGGCTTCCACAACTGCGCAATCGTCTCGATCGACAAGAAGTACCCCAAGCACGCACAGAAGGTCATGCACGCCATCTGGGGCGCGCACATGATGTCGCTGACCAAGCTGATCGTGGTCGTGGACGCGGACTGCGATGTGCACAACCTCCATGAGGTCTCCTGGCGGGCGCTCGGCAACACCGACTACGCCCGCGACCTCACCGTCGTCGAAGGTCCCGTCGACCATCTCGACCACGCCTCCTACCAGCAGTTCTGGGGCGGCAAGGCGGGGATCGACGCGACGGAGAAGTGGCCCGAGGAGGGCTACACGCGCGACGGCGGCTGGCCCCACATGGTCGAGTCCGACCCGCGGACGGCGGCGATGGTCGACCGCCGCTGGAAGGAGTACGGACTCTCATGAGCAGCGCATCCGCAGCGGTCCCGCAGCCGGGCCGCACCAAGGCCTTTCTGCGCCTCGTGATGATCGAGCACTCGGTCTTCGCGCTGCCCTTCGCCTACATCGCGTCCCTGACCGCGATGTACGAATGGGACCAGCGCGTCCACTGGGGCCGGCTGCTCCTCGTCACCCTCGCCATGGTCGGCCTGCGCACGTTCGCCATGGCCGCGAACCGGATCATCGACCGCGAGATCGACGCCCGTAACCCGCGCACCGCGCACCGGGAACTGGTCACCGGCGCGGTGTCGGTGAAGTCGGCGTGGACAGGCGCCCTGATCGCGCTCGTCGTGTTCCTGGGCGCGGCGGCGCTGCTGAACTCCCTGTGCCTGGCGCTGGCACCGCTCGCGGTGGTGCCGATGGTGGTCTATCCGTACGGCAAGCGGTTCACGAACTTCCCGCAGGCGATCCTCGGCCTCGCCCAGGCGATGGGCCCGATCGGCGCCTGGCTCGCGATCACCGGGTCCTGGTCCTGGGAGGCGCTGATCCTCGGCCTCGCGGTCGGCATCTGGATCGGCGGCTTCGACCTGATCTACGCCTGCCAGGACGTGGAGACGGACCGCGAGGTCGGCGTGCTGTCGGTCCCGGCCCGCTTCGGCATCCCGGCCGCGATCCGGGGGGCGCGTGGCTGTCACCTCGTCACGACGGGGCTCTTCGTCTGGTACGGGCTGGCGACCGGCGCGGGCGCGTTCTTCTGGCTGGGCCTGGTGATCGTGGCGGCGGCCTTCCTGTACGAGCACACGATCGTCAAGCCGCACGACCTGACCCGGCTGAACCGGGCGTTCTTCCAGGTCAACGGTTTCATCGGGATCGCGCTCTTCGTCTGCGCGCTGCTGGATCTGCTGGTGCGCGGGCTGACGGTGTGACGGTCCGTCGGCCGTGGTGGTGGTGGTGTGACGGGCGGCCGGCCGAGCTGGTGGTGTGACGGGCGGCCGGTGTGAACGGTCCGTCAGGCGGGCGGGCGGACGGTCCGTCGGCCGGGCCGGAGGTGTGACGGGCGGCCGATGTGACGACGTGTCGGCCGGCCCGGCCGGTCCGGCCGGCGGTGTGACGGCTTCCTCTCCCGGCCGGTGTGACGGCCTGTCGCCCGGACCTGCGGTCGGTCTCGGCCGGCGGGACGGCTTCACGGCTCCATGCCGCCACGGCCTCCAGCTCCACGGCTCCCTGCCCGCACAGTGCCATGCCCCACGGCCCACGGCCCACGGCCCCACGTCCGCACGGCTCCATGTCCCCACGGCCTTTGCCCGACGACGACTCCATGCCCCCACGCCCCATGCCCCCACGCCCCATGCTCCCGCGCGGGTCCTCTTCTGCTTGCAACGATTACGGAGAGTAATCGGTTCCTGGCGGTTCGCTCAGCCCTTGCTCAGCGGCCAGGCGATCAGCCGCGGATAGGTCCACAGTTCGCCGCGGGTCGCCTTCACTGTGCCGATGATCGCGCAGACCACGCCGGACAGGGCGTAGCTGCCGAAGATGCCGATCACGGTCAGTAGCGGGACCGCCAGGCCGGAGCTGTTGCGCTGGGCGTCCGTCGTGGCGGCCGCGGCGAAGATGAAGGCGCTGGCGATGTACAGCACCACGCCGAGGGCCGCCATGAGGGCCTGGGTGATGCCGAAGTTCACTGCCTGGGTGGCGTGGTGACGGATGTACGGGTCGTGTTTGTGGCGGTCGTTGCTGCGCAGGGACAGCGGGAAGATCCAGCCGAGGAAGGCGCCGAGGCCGCAGCACATCATCGTGCCCGCGGTCATGGTCAGCAGTGCGCCGAGGTGGGCCCACATCGCGGGGCCCGTCGGGGGTGCGGGCGGCGGAGTGCCGTAACCGGAGCCTGGCTGCTGGGCGCGGGGGTAGCCGTAGCCGCCGGGTGCGCCGCCGGGCCGGGCCTGCTGAGGGGACCCGTACGGCGGCGGCGTCCCGTAAGGCGGCGGTGTCCCGTAAGGCTGCTGTGGCCCCCCGGCCGGCGGGCCGTAACCGGGCTGGTAGTAGTCGGACATGGTCTGCTCACCCCGTATGTACTGACTGTGCCCGGCGCCGCGCGCGCTCGTTGCGAGGAAGTGCGCGCCCCCGTGGCTCCCGTTCGTGCCGAGGCTACGTGACGGGTCGGACACCGGCCCCGGTCAGGTCGCCATGGGGGCGCTCCCGGAAGACGAAGGCCGCCAGTACCCCGCCGATCAGCCCGAACAGATGCCCCTGCCAGCTGATCCCGCTGTCGGTCGGCAGCGCGCCCCACAGGATCGAGCCGTAGAGCGCGCCGATGACCAGGCCGATGCCGATGTCCAGGAGGCTGCGTTCGATGAAGCCGCGCACCAGCAGATAGCCGAAGAGGCCGAAGACGACACCGGAGGCGCCCGCGGTGTTGCTGTCGGGTGCGGCGGTGAACCATACGCCCAGCCCGCTGGCGAGGATGATCAGCAGGACGACCGCGAGCAGCCGGCGCACCCCGCTGCGCAGCGCGGCGACGAAGCCGAGCACCAGCAACGGCAGGGTGTTCGCGGCGAGATGGGCGAAGCCGAAGTGCAGGAAGGCGGCGGGCACCACATCGAGCAGCTCGGCGGGCTCGCGCGGCTGGATGCCGAAGGTGTCCAGGGTGCCGCCGGTGGCGATGTCGACGCCCTCCAGCAGCCAGAGCAGCGCGACCCAGCCCAGCATCAGGCAGATCGCGGGCTTCGCGCGTGATGTCATCTCCGGCCGTCCCTTCTCGTCCCCCGGTGGGGCGGCCCTCGGCGGGGCTGCGCGAGGGGCGCACAGGTAAGAACGGCCGTGACGGGGTCCGTGGTTCCGCCGGATAGGCTCGATGCGTGGAGCCGCCGCACAACGACACCAGCAAGCAGGACCCCGGCCGACGCCGTCCGTGGGTCGTGGGGATCTCCGGCGCGTCCGGGACGCCGTATGCCGCGTCCGTATTGCGCGGGCTGCTCGCCGCCGGGGAGGCGGTGGATCTCATCGTGAGCCGGGCGTCGCGGCTGACCCTGCTGGACGAGACCGGCATTGCGTTCCGGGATGCTCATTGGCGCGCCGACCTGCGGGAATGGCTGGCGCGCGGAGCCGATGGCAAGCCGTCGACGTTTCCGGTGACGGAGGCGGATCTGGCGGATGTGCGGTACTGGCCGGCCGGGGATCTGGCGGCCGGGCCCTCGTCGGGCTCGTATCCGGTGCAGGGGATGCTGATCGTCCCGGCGAGCACGGCGTGTGTGGCCGGGGTGGCGCTCGGGCTGTCGAAGGATCTGCTGCAGCGGGTGGCGAGCGTGACGCTCAAGGAGCGGCGCCGGCTGGTGGTCACGGTGCGCGAGACCCCGTTGAACGGTCCGACGCTGAAGCATCTGGTGACGCTGGACGAGGCGGGCGCCGTGGTGCTGCCCGCCTCACCGGCGTTCTATGCGGGGGCGACGCATATCCAGGATCTGGTGGACTTCGTCGCCGGCCGGGTGCTCGATGCGGCCGGGGTGCCGCACGGGCTGTACCGGCGTTGGGAGGGGGAGTTGCGGGGCGGCTCCAAGGATGCGGAGGAGGCCCCGGACGCTCGCTAGTGCTTCTTGGCTGCGGCGGTGCGGCCGAAGAGGCGGCGGGTCCGCGGTGCCGCGGCCCGGTGGGCACGTGAACGATTGGCCTGGTCCTGCAGCTCGCGCATGCGGGCGTAGGCCATCTCGATCGAGTACACGGTGACAGCTCCTGTGAGATCGTCTTTGATCGAAAGATTCGCAGGGTCGAAACCCTGTATGCCTTAGATTCTACATGCAGAACCCGAAAATGCGTAAAGATTGGAAGGCTTGAGGGCATGGACGCGGTGGATAGGCAGCTCATCCAGGCACTTCGCGAGAACGGCCGGGCCTCGTATGCGGAGCTCGGCCGGCTCGTCGGCCTCTCCGGGCCCAGCGTCACGGACCGGATCAACCGCCTCGAAGCGGCCGGTGTGATCACCGGTTACCGCGCGACGGTCGACGCCGCCTCGCTCGGTCTCGGCGTCACCGCACTGGTCGGCATCTCGCTGTCGGACGCGGCCGACCACGAGGACGTCGCGCGCCGGCTGCGCGACCTCGAAGAGATCGAGGACTGCTGGTTCATCGCCGGCGACGACTCGTACATGCTCAAGGTGCGGGTGGGCGACGTGGACGGCCTGGAGCGCACCATCCGGCGGCTGTCCGGCACCCGAGGCGTCTCCCGTACGCGCACCACGATCGTGCTCTCCACCAAGTGGGAGAACCGCGTCGGCGAACTGCCCGAACAGGCCGAGTAGGCCACCGGGCACCTGCGGCACGCGGGAGCGGACGGGCGCGCCAAGGGGGCCCCGTCCGCCTCTACCACGGGGGAGTACGCTCGACGAAGCCCGTTTCCGGCACCGAAACGGCACCGATACGGCAGAGACTGGGAGGCGACCGGATGGCTGCGTCGATGGATGTGGGCCTCAAGCGTGAGCTGGAGGCGAAGGTCCACGCCGGGGAGCGGCTGACCCGCGAGGACGGCATCGCCCTCTACGAGTCCGACGACCTGGCATGGCTGGGCGGTCTCGCCCATGAGGTGCGCACGCGCAAGAACGGCGACGTCGTCCACTTCAACGTCAACCGTCACCTCAACATGACGAATGTGTGCACCGCGTCGTGCGCCTACTGCTCCTTCCAGCGCAAGCCGGGCGAGAAGGACGCGTACACGATGCGCATCGAGGAGGCCGTCCGCCTCGCCAAGGCGATGGAGGGCGACAACCTCACCGAGCTGCACATCGTCAACGGGCTGCACCCGACCCTGCCGTGGCGCTACTACCCGCGCTCCCTCAAGGCCCTCAAGGAAGCCCTCCCGGAGGTCTCCCTGAAGGCCTTCACCGCCACCGAGATCCACCACTTCGAGACCATCTCGGGCCTTTCCGCCTCCGAGATCCTCGACGAGCTGATCGACGCCGGCCTGGAGTCGCTGACCGGCGGCGGCGCCGAGATCTTCGACTGGGAGGTCCGGCAGCACATCGTCGACCACCGCACCCACTGGGAGGACTGGTCGCGGATCCACCGCCTCGCCCACGAGAAGGGCCTCAAGACCCCCTCGACGATGCTGTACGGGCACATCGAGGAGCCGCGCCACCGCGTCGACCACGTCCTGCGGCTGCGTGAGCTCCAGGACGAGACCGGCGGCTTCCAGGTCTTCATCCCGCTGCGCTACCAGCACGACTTCGTGGACATGCAGGACGGCAAGGTCCGCAACAAGCTCCAGGCCCGCACGACGATGGCGACCGGCGCCGAGGCCCTGAAGACCTTCGCGGTCTCCCGTCTCCTCTTCGACAACGTCCCGCACATCAAGTGCTTCTGGGTCATGCACGGCCTGCAGACCACCCAGCTCGCCCTGCAGCACGGCGCGGACGACATGGACGGCTCGGTCGTCGAGTACAAGATCACGCACGACGCGGACAACTACGGCACGCCCAACAAGATGACCCGCGAGGACCTGCTCGACCTGATCCGCGACGCCGGCTTCCGCCCCGTCGAGCGCAACACCCGCTACGAGGCCATCCGCGAGTACCCGGGCCCCGACGCTGAGCGCCGCGAATCCCCCCAGCCGATGCGCGTCTGACCTGCTCGGGGGCGCTGTCGGCGGCGAGAGTTAGGGTCCGGGTCATGAACGTGCATTTTGACCTGGACCCTTCCGTCACCCCTGAACTCCGTGACGGGATATGCGCGTTGTGGGCCGATGTCTCCAACGCCGGTGGGGCGGTCGGCTTCCTCCCGCCGGTGTCGCCGGAGGAGATCCGCCCGGATCTGCTCACGCATCTGACGGCCATGGCCGAGGGCCGCAGCCGCCTGATGGTCGGCCGTGACGCGGACGGCCGGGTCCTGGCCACGGCGTTCCTGACCTTCAACGGCCACCGTCTGATGACGCACTGGCTGTGGGTCTACACGGTCATGGTCCACCCCTCCCTCCAGGGCAAGGGCGCCGGCCGCCGGCTGATGGCCGCGGTCGCCGAGGCCGCCCGCGGCTTCGACGGCGTCACCGCCCTGCGCCTCACCTGCCGCGGCGGCACGGGTGTGCACCGCTTCTACGAGGCCTGCGGCTACAAGGAGGTCGGCCGCGTCCCCGGCGCGATCAAGCTGGCCGACGACGACTTCCGCGATGACGTCACGATGTGGCTGGAGCTGGGCTGACCGGCAGGCCGACGGGCCGGGGACGACGGGCCGGGGACGACGGGCGCGGGCCGGGTCGGCCGGTCAGGGGCGGATCCGCGGCGGGGGCCGCGAAGATCGCCCGAAGCGCTGTGCTTGACTGGATGCAGACCCTTTAGGTTGCCGTTGAGGAGAAGGTCCCATCCGTGAGTAGCCACAACTTCGCCACGCTCCGCTACACCACCCTTCGCATCGGCCTCTTCGTTGCCTCGCTCGCCGTGGTGTGGGCGCTGGCGTACGTCCACGTCATCCCGCTCGCCGTCGGCGCCTCCAACGCCGTCTGGATGCTGCTGCTCGCCATCGTGATCTCCGCGCCGCTCAGCTTCGTGCTGCTGCGCAAGCAGCGGGACGCGATGTCCGAGCAGATCGTCGCCAAGGTCGACCGGCAGCGGGAGCGCCTCGCGGCCAACGCCGGCCAGGAGGACGGGCCGCTGTAAAGGCCTGGACCTTTATGTAAGACGCCTCACACCCGCTTCGTCACGACAGGCGCCCGGCGCCATGGACTCCGCTCCATGGCCGGGCGCCTGTCGTGTTGTTGACGGGTGGTCCGGTGCGCGGACCCCTCGGAAACTCAAAGATTTTCTTTGGGTTCCTCAAAGTTCAAGTGTTAACGTACTTGGCATGAAGACAGCAGCCGCGCCCCCGTCCCCCATGAGCACTCCGCTCGTGGCGCGCCTGCACGTCGATCTCTGCCGCTGTATGTCCGCGGCCTGTTGCCGCCGCTGACCTCTCTCCTCAGCGGCCGGAGATCTTCTCCCTCACCCTCCGGGCGGGAGAGGCCCCCCTTCGCGTCTGCTCCGCAGCCGCTCTCCTTCCTGGCGCTTCTTTCCGCCGCCCCGACGTCTCACCTGTCCCCGGAGTGTGTCCGTTGTCCACGTCTGCCGAGACCGCCGAGTCCTCACCGGCTCCCCAGCCCCCCAAGTCCTCCCGCATACCCAAGGTCCCGTTCTGGGTGCAGATCCTGACCGGCCTCGCCCTGGGCGTGCTGCTCGGCTGGATCGCCAAGAGCGGTGACATCGGCTGGCTCACCACCACGCTGCAGCACATCGGCGACCTCTTCGTCCAGCTGCTGAAGCTCGCCGTGGCCCCGCTGGTCTTCTTCGCGATCCTGGTGTCGATCACCAATCTGCGGCAGGTCAACAACGCCGCCCGGCTCGCCAGCCGCACCCTGCTGTGGTTCATGGCCACCTCGCTGATCGCCGTCGCGATCGGCCTGGCGATCGGCCTGCTCACCAACCCGGGCGCGGGCACCGGCCTGACCCCCAAGGACGGCAAGCTCCCCGACCACGCGGGCTCCTGGATCGACTTCCTGACCGGCATCGTCCCCACCGACCTCATCACGCCGTTCACCGAGCTCAACGTCCTGCAGATCGTCTTCATGGCGGCCGTGGCCGGTATCGCGGCCCTCCAGCTCGGCGAGAAGGCCGAGCCCGTCCTCGCGATCAGCCGCTCGGTCCTCGAACTGCTCCAGAAGGCCCTGTGGTGGGTCATCCGCCTCGCCCCGATCGGCACCGTCGGCCTCATCGGCAACGCCATCGCGACGTACGGCTGGAACCTGATCGGCAAGTACGCGACCTTCACCGTCGACATCTATGTCGGCTGCGCCCTGGTGCTGTTCGGCGTCTACCCGCTGCTGCTGTCGACCGTCGCCAAGGTCAACCCGCTGCAGTTCTTCCGCGGCGCCTGGCCCGCCATCCAGCTGGCCTTCGTCTCCCGCTCGTCGGTCGGCACCATGCCGGTCACCCAGCAGGTCACCGAGCGTCTCGGCGTGCCGCGCGAGTACGCCTCCTTCGCGGTGCCGTTCGGCTCGACGACCAAGATGGACGGCTGCGCCTCGATCTACCCGGCGATCGCCGCGATCTTCATCGCCCAGATCTTCGACGTCCACCTCGGCATCGGCGACTACCTCCTGATCGCCTTCGTCTCCGTCATCGGCTCCGCCGCCACCGCCGGACTGACCGGCGCGACGGTGATGCTGACGCTGACCCTCTCCACGCTGGGCCTGCCCCTGGAGGGCGTCGGTCTGCTGATGGCCATCGACCCGATCCTGGACATGATGCGTACGGCCACCAACGTGGCCGGCCAGTCGGTCATCCCGATCCTGGTGTCCGCCAAGGAGAAGATCCTGGACCGCGACGCCTACAACGGCGCCACGAGCATCAGCCTGGGCGCGGCCACTGCTGACGACGCGGAGGAGAAGGTCCCCGGGGCGGCTGCTGCCTAACGCGAGCTACGCCCACGGATGAGCCCCGACCTTCGGCACAAGGTCGGGGCTTTCCCATGCGACCCGCGGGGGCGTGATCGGTGAGTCAACCGTGCCCGCTCGACGGTGATGTCCTCTACGGTGCGAGGGATCAACGGTGGGGCGGCTTGTGCCGGTCGATGCCACGGTGCACCATCAGCGGCGTTTCTGACGGGAGGACCAGCTAGGCGCTCCGCGCGCTGGTCGGGCCCACGCGGCTGAGCCGCATACGGACAGTGCCCTCGCGCCCCGTACGGAGCGCGAGGGCACTGGTCAGGTGGTCAGCACTTCGGCATGTGGACCACGGACTCGAAGTGCTGCGCTTCCGCCCAGATCGGACTCGGGCCCGCGTCAGCGATCTTGTACCACCCGGTCGTGGACAGGCAGATGACCGGGGCGCTCTCGCCCTTCCGTATGCCACTGCCCGCCTTCGGGGAATGGGTGGTGGCCTCCTTGTAGGTCTGGGCATGCTCGTGGGCGTGCACCCAGATCTTCCCCTGCGCCTGGGCCTGGTCGGCCGCGTGGGCCACCGGCGACAGCACCGCCGCCAGCGCGAACCCCGCGCCGGCCACTGCCGCGCTCCGCGCGAACTTCCTCATGGTCATACTCCTTGAAGGTCCAAAGGTCATCGGTGGGGTCACAGGTGGTTGTTCGCGGGCCGGATGTCCCCCCGGGCACCGTGATCACCTGCGCCCTCCACTCTGTTGCGCCGCCGGATCTTGGGACATCGACCACCGGAATGATCAAGGATCCTTCGGAGGGCGTAGATCGCCGAGATCGTCTCCTCCGTAAGGCCTAGCTAGGTGTGCTGCTTGAGGTGACCGCACGGTGCAGTCGTCTGCGTGGGTGGCGACTCTGTGCGGTCGTGGTCGTGCCCGGCGTTCATGGGTTGGTCGCCATGGCGTGCGCTGGTTGATCGCGCGCGATCAGGGGAGTTGGTTCGGGCATGGCGGTTTGACGCTGCTCAGGGTTCGGAAGTGGGGTTCGCGTCGGTGGGGCACCTCTGTGCCCCGGGTCCGGCAGGCGTCGGCCGGGTCCCGGGAGCGGCCCGCGCTGTGAGCAATTCCGGTGCTGTTGCTGCTCTCCCCCTCCTCCCCTCAGCCTTCTTCCCGGCCCTTCGTCGCTCCCGTATGGCGCAGGACCGCCGTGGCGAGCGGTTCCAGTACGGCGGGCGGCAGCGCATGCCCCATCCCCGGGATCTCGACGATGGACGCGCCGCGGACGCACTGCGCGAGGTGTTGGGGGTGCGGCGGCGGGAAGACCGGCTCGGCCGGCGCGCTGACCACGAGCGCCGGCACCTCGTTCTTGGCGAGCCGGTCCGTGCGGAGCATCCCGTCGTGCTCCGCACGGCCGTGCGCGGTGCTCGTCCGGTAGTGCCCCGTGTGCTCGATGACGCGCTGTTCAAGAGCACGGAAAGAGTCGGTGTCGAAGGGAAGTTGGTCACCGGCGAGTACCCGCCAGTGTTCGATCCGGCGCTGTACCTCGGCCGCCGCACCGTGATCCTCGACCGGGCGGGACCACAGCTCCAGGACCTCGGGCGCGATCCCCGGCAGCTCGTCCACCGGGACCGTGCGGCCGTCGGGGCGGGTGTACGGGGTGCTGCTGAGGGCGCTGGTACCGATGAGGGTGGCGCTGAGCAGTCGGTCGGGGTGGTCGGCGAGCACCATCTGGGCCAGCATGCCGCCCAATGACATGCCGACGATATGAGCCCGGTCGACACCCAGCCCGTCCAGGACCGCGATCACGTCATCGGCGAGATCGGCGATCCGGTACGGCTGCTCGTCGAAAGGCCAGGTCGAGCGGCCGGTGTCGCGGTGGTCGTAGCGGATGACCCGGTGGTGCGCGGCCAGCGCGTCGACCAGTGGTTCCGGCCAGCCGACGCCGCTCGCCTGGGCACCCATGATCAGCAGCAAGGGGACCGCATCGGCGGCACCGCGCTGCTCCGTCCACAGGCGGATGCCGGGGGCGGCTTCGGTGAACTGCTGCACGGTGCTGTCCTCCAGGGGGAGTGGGGCACAGCCATCCCTTCGATGACGTGACGAGACGTATCGTCTCGCCATGCGCGCGAACGTGTCAAGGGAGGGAGGGCGGAGGGGAAGCGAAGATCGTAAACTTACTTTGCAGTAAAGGGGCGGGATGGAGGGACATTCAGGGTGGGAGCTGTGAAGAGCAAGCGGGTGCCGCGTGCTGTCCGGGAGCGGCAGATGCTGGACGCCGCGGTGCTGACGTTCGCACGGCGTGGTTATGCAACGGCCTCGATGGATGAGATCGCCGAGGCGGCCGGGGTCTCCAAGCCGCTGGTCTATCTCTACCTGCATTCGAAGGAAGACCTGTTCAGCACGGTGATCCGGCGGGAGTCGGAGGCGCTGGTGGCGGCCGTGACGGCCGCCGTGGAGCCCGGGGGGACGGCCGACCGGCAGCTGTGGAGCGGTCTGAAGGGGTTCTTCGCGCACACCGCCGAGCATCCGGACGGCTGGGCCGTACTCCATCAGCAGGCACGGACGCACGGTGAGCCGTTCGCGCGCGAAGCGGCCGCGATGCGGGCGGAGATCGTCGCATTCGTCACGGAGTTGATCGGTGCAGCCGCAAAGGAAGCGGGCTGCGTCGGCGAACTGGCCGAACGGGAGGTCGCCGGGCTCTCCCATGCCCTGGTCGGTGCGGCCGAGTCCCTCGCCGAGTGGGCCAACGTCCGTACGGACGAGGGGGCTTCGGGTGAGCGCGAACATCCGTCGGCGAAGGACACGGCGGCCACGATGATGAACTTCGTCTGGGCGGGCCTCGGCCGGCTGATGGGTGGCGAACGCTGGGCGCCCGGCGGACTCGACGGCCAGGAGGGCCCGTCCGGCGTCAGGGGGTGAAGCGGACCGGCGGACGGCCGGTGGATCAGGGCCGTGGCGGGATGTCCGTCGTCAGATTTCCGCAGACGTGGAGCCGGGGCCGTGCGGTGCCGGCCGGTGTGCCCCGGAGCGTGAAGGTGGCGCCGGTGCCGTCCACCGCGTCCTGCTGGGTGTAGGTCACGGTGGTGGGCAGCAGGGCCGGGGCGCGGAAGGCGGCGGTGATGCGTACGGGGGCGGCGCCGGGGGGCAGGGCTTCGGCGGTGCAGCGGGCGAATGTCCACATGCCGTGGGCGAGGGCGCGCGGGAAGCCGTGCGGGCGGGCGGTGAGCGGGTGGAGGTGGATCGGGTTGTAGTCGCCGGACACCGCGGCATGGCGACGGCCGAGGCCGGCGGGCAGCTGCCACACGGCGCGGCGGAGGGGCGACCCGTCCTCCGGGGACGGCGCATCGTCGGGTGGCGGGGTGCCGGCGTACAGCGGATCGTCGTCCGGCGGCGGTGCGTGGGCCGGTGGCGGCGGGTCGTCCGGCGGTGGCGTCGGCGCTCGCTCCGCGCCGTCCGGCAGCGGCGTGCCCGCCTCCGCCCCTCCCGGCCCCCGGTGCCGCGCGAGATAGCTGCTCCGGTCCGTCCACACCAGCCGCCCCGCGCGCCTGGCCTCGGTCACCATCACGACTTCCGTGCCACGGCGATGGGCCCGCAACTCCGCCGCAAATACCGTGAGTTCGAGCCGGTCGTCGAGGTGAAGCGGCGCATACTGCTCGATCTCGATCGCGGTGTGAACGAGCCCGAGCAGCGGCAGCGGAAAGGCGCGCGCGCTCATCAGCCGGGCGGCGAGCGGGAAGCCGAGTATGTGCGGGTAGGTGACCGGCAGCGGGCCGGTGTCCGGGAAGCCGCAGACCCGTGCGTACGCGGCGGCCCTGGCCGGATCGATCCGCGCGACGGGCAGGACGAGCCGGGTGGCCGGCAGGGCGGCGTCCGGATGCGGATGCTTGCCGATCCCGGTCAGCACCCCTTTGCCCAGTACGGGCATCAGCCGGGGCGCCCGGCGCAGGCGCACGGTCGCCGTGGGGGCGCCTGCCGTGGGGGCGTCGCTCATCTCAGGCCCCGGCGGGCTCGGGCAGCGGCGTGGGCCGCGGCAGACCGGGACGGCGGGGGAGGAGACGGACGAAGAGGCCGACGGCGGGGCGGCCGGGCCCGGAATTGCTGCGACGAAGGGAGTGATCGGGCATTGGCCAACTCCTGGTCCTGGCGTAGTTTTACTTCGAAGTAAGGTTACTGTTCGGTCAGGAGCTGGGTCGAGGATGTGTTCCACGGATTCCCCTGCCTGGGGCGAGCCGTCCGCCACCGGTCGCCCTCGCCGCCCCCGTGCTGCCGTAACTCACCCGGCTCCGGCGGGTGTTCGGCCCCAGCGACGCCGACGCCACGATGACGGCCGGTAGTTCGACGCTACCGAGAGGCCGGATCGGGCTTCGTCTGCCGCTGCCCGGTGGGGGCCGGCTCCTCATCCCTGCGTGCCGTCGCCCGCCTTCCGGGGCCCGGGGCCGCGCGGGGTCCGCCGTCGCCGCGGGCTGCGGAGATGACGCACCGGCAGCCTTCCCCACCAACCCTCCGCAGCAACCTTCACCACCAACCCTCCGCAGCAACCTTCCCCACCCTTCTCCCGCCGGCTCGCTCGGTGCGAGCGGCCCTGGCCCCCCATGACCGGGGCACCCGCCCCCAGTTCCGGCCTGCGGGCGGTCCCCACACCTCCCCACATGTCACACGTCCCCACACGTCACACGTCCCCGCACGTCCCCACCGGCCCCCGCACGAGTCCCGTCAGCAGCCCGGCGGCACCCCCGCACCCACACCCGCACCCCCGGTCCCCTCCCCACCCGCACCCCCGGTCCCCTCCCCACCCGCACCCCCGTCCCCTCCCCGCACTCCACAGGAGAAACGAGGACCCGCTCGTGTCCAACCAGGAAAGTGCAGCCACCGCCTCACCCGCCGGCCCGGCCGACGCCCCCGCCGGCTCCGCCCCGCACCCCGCCCCCGCCCTCGTAGAGCCACAGAAGACCCTGGTGGGCGGCGCCGTCCGCGAGGTCTACGTCCCCCCGATGGCCCCGCCCGTACACAGCGGTTCGCTCGGCGACATCCCCTTCCTCAATGCCGCCGAGGCCCCCGCCGAGGTCGTCCTGGCACGTAAGCAACCCAGCGGCACCTGGCGCGACATCACCGCGGCGGAGTTCGCCGTCGAGGTACGCGCGGTCGCCAAGGGCCTGATCGCGTGCGGCCTCCGCCCCGGCGACCGGCTCGCGATCATGGCCCGTACGACCTACGAGTGGACCCTCATCGACTTCGCCGCCTGGGCGGCCGGCCTGGTCACCGTCCCGATCTACCCCACGTCCTCCGCCCGCCAGGCGCAGTGGATCCTGCACGACTCCCGCGCCCGCGCCTGCGTCGTGGAGAACGTCGAGGAGACCCGCCTGATCAGCGGCCTGCGCGGCGAACTCCCCGGCCTTGATCACCTCTGGCAGTTCAACACCGGCGCCATCTCCCAACTCGTCGCCGAAGGCCGCGGCTTGCCGGACTCGGTGGTGGAAGAGCGCCGTGCCGCCACGGGCCCCTACGACCTCGCCACCCTCATCTACACCTCCGGCACCACCGGCCGCCCCAAGGGCTGCGCCCTCACCCACGCCAACTTCTTCGCCGAGGTCGACAACTCCATCGAACTCCTCCACCCCGTCTTCAAGTCGGTCAGCGAGGAGCCCGCCTCCACCCTCCTCTTCCTGCCCCTCTCGCACGTCTTCGGCCGGATGGTCGCCGTCGGCTGTCTGCGCGCCCGGGTCCGCCTCGGCCACGCCCCCAGCATCCAGACCGACGACCTGCTCGCCGACCTGGCGGGCTTCCGGCCGACGTTCCTCCTCGGCATCCCGTACGTCCTGGAGAAGGTCTACAACACCGGCCGCGCCACCGCGGAGAAGATGGGCCGCGCCGCCTCCTTCGACCGCGCGGCCCGCATCGCCCGCTCCTACGGCGAGGCGGTGGAAGCCAAGGAGCACGGGACGGGCTCCGGCCCCGGCGTCGCCCTCAAGGCCGCCCGCAAGTTCTACGACCCGCTCGTCTACCGCCGCATCCGCGCCGCCCTCGGCGGCAAGGTCCGCTACATCCTCAGCGGCGGCTCGCCCCTCGGCCACCGCCTCGCCGCCTTCTACACGGGCGCCGGCATCGAGATCTTCGAGGGCTACGGCCTCACGGAGACGACGGCCGCGACGACCGTCACCCCACCCCTGCGCCCCCGTATCGGCACGGTCGGCTGGCCGCTGCCCGGCAGCGCCGTACGCATCGCCGACGACGGGGAGATCCTGGTCCAGGGCGGCCATGTCTTCTCCGGCTACTGGGACGCGGCCCTCGGCGCGGCCCGTCCCGTCACCGAGCAGGGCTGGCTCGCCACCGGCGACCTCGGTGCGCTGGACGCGGACGGCTACCTCACGATCACCGGCCGCAAGAAGGAGATCCTCGTGACCACGGGCGGCAAGAACGTCGCCCCCGCCCCCCTGGAGGACCGCCTCCGCTCCCACCCCCTCGTCGGCCAGTGCCTGGTCGTCGGCGACAACCGCCCCTACATCACCGCCCTGATCACCCTGGAGCCGGACGGCCTCGCCCACTGGTGCCAGATGAACAAGAAGCAGAATCTGCCGCTGGAGCGGCTGGCCCACGACGAACGCCTGCTCGCCGACCTCCAGCGCGCCGTCGACGACGCCAACGAACTGGTCTCCCGCGCCGAGTCCATCCGCCGCTTCGCCGTCCTCCCGGTGGACTTCACCGAGGAAACCGGACATCTGACCCCGTCCCTCAAGCTCCGCCGGGCCGCCGTCGTCCGCGACTTCGCCAAGGACATAGCGGGCCTTTACGAAAGCAGGTGACCCCAGCTCTGGAGCCGGAGCCCTCGGCGCGTCAGACTGGAACCCCGTGTCACCTCTGTGGGGGAGGTGGCACGGGGTTTGACGTGCGTGGTCGCGGTGCTACGTCCCGGCGATCTCGCACCAGACGGTCTTGCGGTCGCCTCCCCGCAGCACCACGCCCCACCGCAGCGAGACGGCATCGAGCAGCGCCATGCCCCGCCCGCGCTCGTCGTCGCCGGTGGCCCGCAGCAGTACGGGCAGCGCCCGCGGGTCGGGGTCGGTGACCTCCACCCGGGTCCGGCCGCCGGCCATGCCGCTGATGTGGACGACGACGGGGGTGCCCTCCCCGACGTGCCGGATCACATTGCCGAGTATTTCGCTGACGCAGAGCTGGACCTCCTCGCACGGGCCGCCCAGGTGCTCGCGCACGGTGCGCCGGAGCACGGGCACTTCCTTGGGTAAGGCGAGCAGCTCCAGCGTGAGCGGCCCGGACGACGTACTCACCGCGCGGCCGCCTTACGGAGCACTTCGGCCAGCTTGCGGGCGGTGGCCGTATTGCAGTTACCGAGCGCGACGAGCGGGACCGCATAACTGCCGGCGAACCCCGGCAGATCGACCCCGAGGGACGGCAGCGTGATCCCGTTGTCCTGGAGCGCGCTACGCAGCAGCTCGGTGCAGTCGTGCACGTCGTCGTGGTGAAGGGGGCTGGGCATGGGCGTACGCCTTCCTGTGCGCATGGTGACGAAGTGCTCACAGCGTGACGTCACTCGGCGTAGCGTGGAAGGGGATCGGACTCCACCTCGCGGATCGTGGAACGGTGAACCATGCCTGCACGCAAAGACGTTGACGGATCGATGGGCGTCCCCGCCTTTTACGGCGCAGAGTTGCGCTGGAAGCGGGAAGCAGCCGGCCGCACTCTCCAGGAGACCGTTGAGGGCAGCTTCTTCGCGCAGAGCTACCTGAGCGAAATCGAGCGCGGGACGCGACGCATGCCCCTGGAGCTGGCCCGCCATGTGGACCGGGTGCTGGAGACCGATGGGTTCTTCGAGCGGCGGTGTGAGGATGTGCGGAAGGCGCGGCGGGGTGCACATGCCGAGTACTTCGCGCCGATCGTGGAGGCGGAGACGCGGGCCCGGGGTATCGAAGAGTGGAGTAACGCCCTCATTCCTGGGCTGCTCCAGACCGAGGCGTACGCGCGGGCGGTTATCCACTCCACGCATCCGCTCGACCTCCCCGAGGAGACCGAGGCCAAGATCCTCGCTCGATTGAGGCGAGCCAGGCTCTTCGACGACTTGAAGAAACCGGAGTACTGGGTGATCCTCCACGAGTCTCTGGTGCAGGATCCGGAACCACTCCTGTCGAGGTCCGAGATGGCCGAACAGCTCGCCCAGATCGCCGCCTTGGGGCGCTGCCGCCGTATTTCTCCACAGGTCCTGCCGTGGAATGCACCGACACGGCCCTTCATGGGGCTGTCGCTCACGTTCATGGAGTTCGACGACGAGCCGCCACTGATGTACACGGAGGGGCCTTACCACGGCCAAGCCATCGACGATCCGGCCCTCGTGAAGCAGTACCGCAAGGCATACGATCGGCTCAGGGCCGCCGCACTGCCGCCGGAGGCGTCCCTCGACCGGATCGAAGAGGCTGCTGAGGACTTCCGAAATGGCAAGCAACGACATTGACTTGAGCGCCGCCGACTGGCGCAAGAGCAGTCACAGCAATGGCGACGGCGGTAACTGCGTCGAGGTCGCCGACCACGTCCCCGGTCTCGTCCCCGTCCGGGACTCCAAGGCGGTTCCCCACGGCCCGGCCCTGCTGATTCCCGCCGGCGCCTGGTGCGGGTTCATCACGGCCCTGAAGGCCGACTCGCTCATCAACTGACGCCCGGCGCAACGACGTCGCCCACCCTGCCCGCGCAGCCCGCTTCGAGGCAACTCACTGCGGGGGCAGGGCCACAGCCGTCTGCATCTCGCACGAATTGCACCAGAACGCCCACCCGTTGGCGTCAACGGACCGCGACCCGCACGCAAGGCACGGGTCGCCCACAAAACTGGCCGCCACCCACGCCCCGGCCGTCGCCGCCCGGCGCCCCGCGGTGGTGCACTCGTCCGCGTAACACGGGATGCACAACCCGCCCTGTCGGCCGGGCAGTTTCATCGACCGTATGCCGCAGGTGGAGCACGGCAGCCGGCCCACGTACTGCGCGTCCAGGCCGACCGGCTTGCCGTTCCTGTTGAAGGCCGCCATGCCTGCCTTCGCCTCCTCTACGCCAGGACGGTGCCGGTGCCACCGCAACCGGAGCACTGTGTGGTGACCTTGTCGCCCATCGGCGTCTCCCACTCCACGGTGCCTCTGCCGCCACAGTCGGGGCAGGGCTTCTGTGGGGGCATGTCCTCGCTCATCTTGCCCAAGATAGGCCGCGCCATGTTGCCATGTGAGCACTTTCCGTGATCACTTCGTCACGAACGTCAACCCGGCAGGGCAGGCAGAGTCCGGCCTCGGGTGTCGGCTCTCCCGATCGCGGTCCGGCAGCTTCCGCGGCGAGCGCCGCGGTGAAGCAGCCCTGGGCGCAGGCCGTACGGGCCGGGGCGCCGGGCAGCGGGCTCGCACGGGCGCGCCGAGCCGGTATTCCGGTGCTCGCCGGCCCGCCCGCCCGGCGTCACGATGACACGCGGACCTGCGCGCTCAATGCCCCGGCAATTCCGCATTGCGCCCGCCATTCGGGTGTGTCGGGCGCTTGAAGGTGAATGTTCATGCAGTTGCCATTCGCCCCGGGCAAACAAAAGGCAGGAGCCCCGCTCGCCACCGGAGTGGCGGAGCAGGGCTCCTTGGGTACTGCTTTGGTGCGACCTGGAATTATTCCGGGCCGGGCAACTTAGACCGGCGTAACGTTCTCCGCCTGCGGACCCTTCGGGCCCTGCGTAACGTCGAAGTTCACCTGCTGGTTCTCCTCCAGGGAGCGGAAACCAGAGGCGTTGATCGCCGAGTAGTGGACGAAGACATCCGGGCCGCCGCCGTCCTGGGCGATGAAGCCGAAGCCCTTTTCAGCGTTGAACCACTTGACGGTTCCGGTAGCCATAAGCCCTCCTTGGGCCAAAGGGTTGCCCTGCTCCAGAACCTGCAAAGAAGTCTGAAACTACAAGAGCCTGCGGGGTCACATGCTCCGCAGGCTCTGTACTGCAAGGGAAACCAAACTGCAACTTGCGCTGAGCGTAGCATGTGCTGCTCCTGAGGCGGAAGAGCCAAAGATCACGTTTAACCGACCGCACTAACGTCCATACGCCGCCCCGCCGCGCTGCCCCATGGGAGACAGGTCTAGCCTCCGCATGTGGACAATTCAACCTTCGGAGACACACCCGCGGGAGCCGACGCCGGCCGCCGTCGCAGCCGGCCGCGAGTGGGCCACATCCAGTTCCTGAACTGCCTGCCCCTTTACTGGGGCCTCGCCCGTACGGGCACCCTGCTCGATCTGGACCTCACCAAGGACACGCCGGAGAAGCTCAGCGAGCAGCTGGTCCGCGGGGAGCTCGACATCGCGCCGATCACCCTCGTCGAATTCCTGCGCGCCGCCGACGACCTCGTCGCCTTCCCCGACCTGGCCGTCGGCTGCGACGGCCCGGTGATGTCCTGCGTGATCGTCTCGCAGAAGCCGCTGGACCAGCTCGACGGTGCCCGGGTCGCCCTCGGCTCCACCTCGCGTACGTCCGTACGGCTGGCCCAGCTGCTGCTGGCCGAGAAGATCGGCGTGCGGCCGGACTACTACACGTGCCCCCCGGACCTCGGCCTGATGATGCAGGAGGCGGACGCGGCGGTGCTGATCGGTGACGCCGCGCTGCGCGCCAATCTGCACGACGGGCCGCGGCTGGGCCTGGAGGTGCACGACCTCGGCCAGATGTGGAAGGAGTGGACGGGCCTGCCGTTCGTCTTCGCCGTCTGGGCGGCCCGGCGCGACTACCTGGAGCGCGAGCCGGAGGTGGTGCAGAAGGTGCACGAGGCGTTCCTCGCCTCGCGCGATCTGTCGCTGGAGGAGGTCGCCAAGGTCGCCGAGCAGGCGGCCCGCTGGGAGACCTTCGACGAGCCGGTCCTGGAGCGGTACTTCACCACGCTCGACTTCCGCTTCGGGCCCGAGCAGCTGGGCGGCGTCACGGAATTCGCCCGGCGGGTCGGGCCGACGACCGGGTTCCCGGCCGATGTGAAGGTGGCGCTGCTGGAGCGGCCGGGCGGCTAGCCGGCAGGTGGACGGGGGGAAGGCCGGGCGGCGCGGGCACGCCCGGCCGGTGCCGTCGCCCGGTGCCGTCGCCCGGAGCGGTCGCCCGGAGCGGTCGCCCGGTGCCGTCGGCCGGAGCGGTCGCCCGGTGCCGTCGGCCGGAGCGGTCGCCCGGTGCCGTCGGCCGGAGCGGTCGCCCGGTGCCGTCGGCCGGGTGCGGAGTTCCGGGAGCCCGGCGGGGCGCGGGTCATAAGCTGGGTGCGCCGTATCGAGGGGGAGGCGCCATGGAGTCGTTGACGGCGGATGATCCACGGGTCCTGGGCGGGTACCGGCTGCTGGGCCGGCTCGGCGCGGGCGGGATGGGCCGGGTCTATCTCGGGCGCAGCGCGGGCGGGCGTACCGTCGCCGTGAAGGTCGTCCATGCGCACTTCGCCGCGGACGACCAGTTCCGTGCGCGGTTCCGGCGGGAGATCGAGTCGGCGCGGCGGGTGGGCGGCGCCTGGACCGCGCCGGTGCTGGACGCCGACCCGGACGCGGCCGTCCCCTGGATCGCCACGGGCTATGCCGCGGGCCCCTCGCTCGCGCAGGCCGTCGCCGATCTCGGGCCGCTGGCCGAGCACTCCGTACGGGCGCTGGGCGCCGGGCTGGCCGAGGCGCTGGCCGCGGTGCATGCGCTGGGGCTGGTGCACCGGGACGTCAAGCCGTCCAATGTGCTGCTGACGCTGGACGGGCCGCTGCTGATCGACTTCGGGATCGCGCGGGCCACGGAGGGCACCGCGTCGCTGACCTCGACCGGGGTCTCGGTGGGGTCGCCCGGCTATATGGCGCCCGAGCAGATCCTGGGCAAGGGGGCGGCGGGCGCGGCCGATGTCTTCTCGCTCGGTGCGGTGCTGGCTTTTGCGGCGACCGGCGTCAGTCCGTTCTCGGGTGATTCGTCCGCCACGCTGCTCTACAAGGTCGTGCACGAGGAGCCCGAGCTGGCTTCCCCGCTCGCCGGTGAACTACGGGAGTTGGTGGCCGGCGCTCTCGCCAAGAACCCCGCGGACCGTCCCGCCCCTGAGGCGTTGGCGGCCCGTCTCGCGGGGGAGGGCAGCGGGGGCGCGGCGGGGCTGGTGCGGGCCGGGTGGCTGCCCGCTCCGCTGGTCGAGCGGGTCAGCCGGCAGGCGGTGGAACTGCTGAATCTGGAGGCGGGGGAGGAGACGGAGGCTGGGGCTCCGGCCGGGACGGGGACGGGCGCCGGTCCGGCGGGCGTGTCGCCCGGCGGGGCGTTCGGGCCGCCGGATCCCTCCTACGGGGCGGCGTCCGGGCTGGTGCCGTTCGACAGCGCGCTCCAGGCCGGGCCGCCCGGACCGCCGTCGGGCACCTCCGGCCTGCCCGGCCTCCCCGGTCAGCCGCCCGGCCCCGCGCCGCGGCCGACGGCCTGGCCGGTGGCCGGCGGGGTGCCGTCCGCCGCGACGGCCGGCCACGGTCACCCCGCGACGGCCGGCAGTGGCCCTCCCGCGACCGCCGGCAGCGGCCACCCCGCGGCTACCGGTCCGGACCGTCCGCCGGCCGCCCCCGGGCTCGCCGACCTGCCGACCGGGGCGCCGCCGGCCGCCCCGAAGGAGCGGCGGATCGCGCTGTCCGGCGCGGTCGGCGGCAAGGACCGGCCGCGGCGGATGAGCTGCACGCTGGTGCTGTCGGTGGCCGGTGCGCTCGCCGTCGCGACGACGGCCGGGTTCGTCTTCCGTCTGATGCCGGGCACGGGCGGTGACACGGACGGCGGGCCGCAGGCCGGCGCCAGGCCGCCGGCCGACCGCACCCCGACGGCCCGGCCCACCGGCCCGGGGGACGAGGGTGCCGGGCCCGCCACGGTGACCAAGGCTTTCCTCGGCACCTGGACGGGCAGCGTCACGACGGTGCACGGCATCCCCAACGGCACGATCACCAGCGTCGTCGAGCCCGGCGGCAAGGGCGACTACGTCATCCACACCACCTACGACGCGGTGCTGGTGAAGTGCCAGGCCAAGGCGAAGCTGGAGTCGGCCACGAAGACGAGGCTGGTGCTGATGGAGCGGCCGGACGGCAAGCAGGGGCCCGGCTGCACGGGCAACAAGTCCCGTGTGACGTACACGCTCGGCAAGGACGGCACGCTCGGCTTCGCCTCGCAGGACGACGCGGGCGGCACGCCGAAGGCGACCTTGACGAAGCGCTGACGGGGCGCGGGGACGCGGCGCCGGACAGGCGCTGTCCGGCCGCTGACCGGGCGTCGGCGGACAGCGCCGGCTGACCGGCGGCGAGGCTGTCGGCCCCCTGACGTACGCTGGTTCAGTTCGTGATGCCCGCCTGCGAAAGGGACGCCCGGTGACCGAGAACGCCGACCTCCAGTCCGTACTCGACCGCGCCGCGCAGGGCGGCCGCATCACGCCGGAGGAAGCGCTCGACCTGTACCGCTCCGCTCCGCTGCATGCGCTGGGCCAGGCCGCCGACGCCGTGCGCCGCCGCCGCTACGCCGGCACCGAGCACATCGCGACGTACATCATCGAGCGCAACATCAACTACACCAATGTGTGCGTGACGGCCTGCAAGTTCTGCGCCTTCTACGCCGCGCCCAAGGACACCGCCAAGGGCTGGACCCGCGACCTCGACGACATCCTGCGCCGCTGCGCGGAGACCGTCGAACTGGGCGGCACCCAGATCATGTTCCAGGGCGGCCACCACCCGGACTACGGCGTCGAGTACTACGAAGAGCACTTCTCCGCCATCAAGAAGGCGTTCCCGCAGCTGGTCATCCACTCCCTCGGCGCGTCCGAGATCGAGCACATGGCCCGGATCTCGAAGGTGTCGGTCGAGGAGGCCATCTCGCGCATCCACGCCGCAGGCCTGGACTCCTTCGCGGGCGCCGGCGCCGAACTCCTCCCCGCCCGCCCCCGTAAGGCCATCGCGCCCCTGAAGGAGTCCGGCGAGCGCTGGCTGGAGATCATGGAGGCGGCCCACCGGCTCGGTGTGGAGTCGACCTCCACGATGCTGATGGGCACCGGCGAGACCAATGCCGAGCGGATGGAACATCTGCGGATGATCCGCGACGTCCAGGACCGTACGGGCGGCTTCCGCGCCTTCATCCCGTACACCTACCAGCCGGAGAACAACCACCTGAAGGGCCAGACGCAGGCCACCCTCTTCGAGTACCTGCGCATGATCGCCATCGCCCGGATCTTCTTCGACAATGTCGCGCACATCCAGGGCTCCTGGCTGACCACCGGCAAGGAGGTCGGCCAGCTGTCGCTGCACTACGGCGCGGACGACCTCGGCTCGATCATGCTGGAGGAGAACGTGGTCTCCTCGGCCGGTGCCAAGCACCGCTCCAACCGGATGGAGATCATCGACCTGATCCGCAAGGCGGGCCGGGTGCCGGCGCAGCGCGCCACCACCTACGAGCACCTCGTCGTGCACGACGACCCGGCCGACGACCCGGTCGACGACAAGGTCGTCTCGCATCTGTCGTCGACGGCGATCGACGGCGGCACGGCGCATCCGGAGCTGAAGCTCGTCGAGGCCAACTGAGCCTGCGGTGCTGACGATTCACCGGGTGCGTGCGGTCCGCCCGGTCGTGGACCGTCCGGACGACGACCGTCCGGACGACGCCGGGCACGCGGTCGTCGTCACGGGCGACCGCTTCGCCGCCGTCGGACCGTTCGACGAGCTGTTCGCTGAGTACGGCGCACGGGCCCGGGTCCGGGAGTGGGACGGCATGCTGACGCCCGGCCGCTACGAACCGGAGGGCGCCGCCCTGCTGGAGGCCGCCTACCACCCCGACCCGCGCGAGGCGGACGCCCTCGGCAGCGAGCCGGTCACCGGCGAGGCGCTCGCCGCCCTCGACATGACCGAGGCCCGCTGGGGCGCGAGTGCCCGGCGCGGACTGCAACGCCTGATGGCCATCGGGACCACGGCGCTGACCGGGCCGTTCCACCGCCCCGCGGTCCGTACGGCCGTGGAGCGCTCCGGCCTGCAGGAGCTGGACAGGCGTATCCCGCGTGCCCTGGTGGCCGGCGGCGTCGCCCACTTCGCCGTCTTCGCCGAGGACGGCAGCTGCCTGGCCACCGCACTCCACGGCCGCCTCGTCTTCCGCCGCCGCTGACACCGCCACGGACCACGCCACCCGGCGCTCCGGCCGTGCCCGGTGCGGGCGCCGGCCCCGGCACGGTGGACAATGGCCGGGTGACCCGAGCATCCCTGGACAAGCAGCCGCACGAAGTCGCCGCGATGTTCGACGACGTGGCGGCGCGGTACGACCTCACCAACGACGTGCTCTCCCTGGGGCAGGCGCGGTTGTGGCGCAAGGAGGTGGACCGCGCGGTGGCCGCCCGGCCCGCCGAGCGGGTGCTCGACCTCGCGGCCGGTACGGGCACCTCCTCGCTGCCGTTCGCACGCACCGGTGCCTACGTCGTGCCGTGCGACTTCTCCGTCGGCATGCTGGGGGAGGGCAAGAAGCGCCATCCGTGGCTGCCGTTCACGGCCGGTGACGGCACCCGGCTGCCGTTCGCCGACGGGGTGTTCGACGCCGTGACCATCTCCTTCGGGCTGCGCAACATCCAGGACACCGACGCCGCGCTGGCCGAGCTGTACCGGGTGACCAAGCCCGGCGGCCGGGTCGTGATCTGCGAGTTCAGCGAGCCGACCTGGGCGCCGTTCCGGACCGTCTACACCGAGTACCTGATGCGTGCGCTGCCGTCGGTCGCCCGCGCGGTCAGCAGCAACCCGGACGCCTATGTCTATCTCGCCGAGTCCATCCGCACCTGGCCGAACCAGCCCGAACTCGCCGCCCGGCTGCAGGGCGTGGGCTGGACCGAGGTGGCCTGGCGCAATCTGACCGGCGGCATCGTCGCGCTGCACCGGGGGCGCAAGCCGGCCGAGGGCTGACCCGCATGAGCGGCCGGCGCGCGATGCTCAGCGCGCCGGCTCCTTCGTTCCGCGGGACGCTCAGACATCCAGCCGGTGGCAGCAGGCGGTCCGCTTGCCCTTCGGCGTGATCAGCGTCTCCGCGAGCCGCATCCCCAGCCGCCGGGCCACCGCGAGCGACCGCTCGTTGCGCGCATCCACCATGGCGACCACATGACGGACGCCGGCCGCGCGTACGGACGCCAGTGCCGCCTGCGCCGCGGCCGTGGCGTAGCCCTTGCCCCAGTAGGCGCGACCGAGCCGCCAGCCGATCTCGATCTCGCCCGCCGGGCCCCAGTCCCACGGCCACGGCTGGGCGCCGGTGAAGCCGATGACCGCGCCGTCCGCCGGATCGACCAGCGTGTACAAGCAGAAGCCCAGCTCCGCGTGGTGCCTGCGCTGGCGTGCGGTGAGCTCCTCGTACTCGGAGGGTTCGGCCGCTGCGCCGCCGTGGAATTCCATGACGTCCGGGTCGTTGAAGACCCGGTGCCAGTTCATCGCGTCCTCCTCGGTGGGCACGCGCAGCTCGACCGCGGGGAGCGGCCGGTTCACGGGCGGTGTGTTCACAGACTTCACGGCACAACCCTTCAGGTTCTGATCATCACGGCCCCCATAGACTGACGTGCCCAGTGCCGGTCGGCACCCTGATATCCAGATATCGACTTCCGGGAGACAGCGCCGTGACCGAGTCCGTGACCGAGTCCGTGACCACAGCCCGCTCTGAGCACAGCGCGGATGTGATCGTCGTCGGTGCCGGGCCCGCCGGCTCGGCGACCGCCTATCACCTCGCCAAGTCCGGTCTGGATGTGCTCCTTCTGGAGAAGACCGCGTTCCCGCGCGAGAAGGTCTGCGGCGACGGGCTGACCCCGCGCGCCACCAAGCAGCTGGTCGCGATGGGCATCGACATCTCCGAAGAAGCGGGCTGGCTGCGCAACAAGGGCCTGCGGATCATCGGCGGCGGCTCCCGCCTCCAGCTCGACTGGCCGGAGCTGGCCTCGTACCCCGACTACGGGCTGGTCCGTAAGCGCGATGACTTCGACGAGCAGCTGGCCCGGCAGGCGCAGAAGGCCGGTGCGCGGCTCCACGAGCGCTGCAATGTGGGTGCGCCGATCGTCAACGAGCTGACCGGCCACATCACCGGCGTCCACGCCAAGCTCGGTGAGGAGAAGACCCCGGTCACCTTCCACGCCCCGCTCGTGGTCGCCGCCGACGGCAACTCCACCCGGCTCTCGCTGGCCATGGGCCTGCACCGCCGCGAGGACCGCCCCATGGGCGTGGCCGTCCGTACGTACTTCACCTCGCCCCGCCATGACGACGACTACCTGGAGTCCTGGCTCGAACTGTGGGACCGCCGCGGCGCCGAGGACCGGCTGCTGCCCGGCTACGGCTGGATCTTCGGCATGGGCGACGGTACGAGCAACGTCGGCCTCGGCATCCTCAACTCCAGCTCCGCCTTCCGGGAGCTGGACTGGCGCGAGATCCTCAAGGCCTGGTGTGCCTCGATGCCCGCCGACTGGGGCTACACACCGGAGAACATGACCGGCCCGATCCGCGGCGCCGCGCTCCCCATGGCCCTCAACCGCCAGCCGCATTACACCAGGGGCCTGCTGCTGGTCGGTGACGCGGGCGGGCTGGTCAACCCGTTCAACGGCGAGGGCATCGCCTACGCCATGGAGTCCGGCGCGATCGCCGCCGAGGTCATCGTGCAGGCGCACGCCCGCGCCACTTACGCGCAGCGCGAACTGGCCCTGCAGCGCTACCCGAAGATCCTCAAGGACACCTACGGCGGCTACTACTCCCTCGGCCGCGCCTTCGTGAAGCTCATCGGCAACCCCAAGGTCATGAAGATCGCCACTCAGCGCGGTCTGACCCACCCGCTGCTGATGCGCTTCACCCTCAAGATGCTCGCCAACCTCACCGACCCCACGGGCGGCGACGCGATGGACCGGATCATCAACGGTCTGAGCAAGGTCGCGCCGAAGGCCTGACGCGTGGCACCGGCACCGGGCGGGAAGCCTGCGGCCGGCTCCGGCGAGGGGCCCGGTGGGGCCCCGGTGGCGGCTCGGGAAAATCCCCGGGCCGCCCCGTCACATTCTCCGGCCGGGATCCGTCAGTGCAGTGACGACCGAAGGCCCTGCGGCGGCCGTTGTGGCCCTGTTGGCCCGTAGAAGCGCGTGATGCCCGTGATGGGCCCGGAAGAGCCGTCGGCGGCCCATCGGTGCGTCCGGCGGGCCGCCGTCGGTGACACGGCCGTCGGTGACGCGGACGGCCCGGACGTCCGCATGCCGAAGGACCGTCCCTCCCGAGCGGCGGGAGAGACGGTCCTCGTGTGGCACGGAGGGTGCGGCGGTCCTAGAGGACGCGCACCGCGCCGGTCGGCATGTCGTAGCTGAGCGGGCGCTCGACGATGCCGGTGCTCGAGTTCTGGGCGCCGATGAACTTGCCGCCACCGACGTAGACGCCGACGTGGTAGGCGCTGCCCGAGCTGCCCCAGTACAGGATGTCGCCGACCTGGAGGTTGTCCAGGCCGACCTGGGTGCCGGCGGTGGACTGGTCCTGCGACACCCGCGGCAGGTCGATGCCGATCTGGTGGAACGCGGCCTGGGTCAGGCCGGAGCAGTCGTACGACGAGGGGCCGCTGGAGCCCAGCACGTAGGCCTTGCCGAGCTGCGCCTTCAGGAACGAGACCAGGGTGGCGGAGCTGCCGGTGGCGGAGGACGACGACGGGGCGGACAGGGTCGAACGCTCGGAGGAGCGCGAGGCACGGGCCTGCGCGGCCTCCTTGGCCTTGCGGGCTTCCTCGGCCTTCTTCTTCGCCTCGGCCTTGGCCTTCTTCACGGCCTCGGCCTTGTGCTTCTCGGCGGCCTTGGCGGCCTTGGAGAAGGCGCTGTCCTGGAGGGCCTGACGCTCGTAGTTGAACGCGACCTGCTCGGCAGTGTCGGCGCTCTTCGCGGCGCTGGTGGCCAGCGCCGTCGTGATCGTCGGCATCTCCTGGGTTTCGGAGACGGGCTTCTGCGCGGCGTTGGCCGGGACGGTGGCGCCGGTCACCGCGAGGGTGAGGAAGCCACCGGTCACGCCCGCACGCAGGGCCCGCGAGGACGCGGAACGGCGGGGCTTCCGGTGGCTGGGTATGAGTGCGTTCGGGGACATGGCAACAACGGCTATCAGGCCCCACAGGTTGCTGCCAAGAAAGGTGCAGTGCGCCACACTTGACGTGTACGCGGCGAATAAAGCGGACTTTTGGTCCCGCGCCGAGCCGGCGGCGGGATGTCCGAATTTCGCGATCATGTTCCTACGCATGGCATTTGCTGCTCGATGCGGGGGCGGCGAGCGCCTATCACTTCCCCATCCGCCACGCCAAGGCTTCCCGTGCGTCAAGGACTTAGTGCTGGAAATAGCGTGGGATAGGTCACTCTTGAGTGTCCGTTATGTTCCTGTGACCTGACGTCGGCCGTGGCGCTCGTGAATCGAAGCACGCACCGATGATCACGGTCGGGTCACGGGCGGATCACGCCTACGGGCCGTCCCCATATAACAGTTGGCCGCGTCCAGCACCAATTTGCTCGCGGCGGGGCCCACTTGATAGAGGCGACCCCGCTCTGACCAGCGGTAACCCATGCGAATGTCACCTCTCGTGATCACTCGCGCGCTTCACGTATGAAGATCACCGCTCATCCGACTTCATGATCCTTCGCCGGGTGGTGGAGATCACAAAGGCGTTGTCCGCTCCCGTGTCGCAGATCACAGACCAGCGGGCATAAGATGCTGGCGGTTCGGGCTTGTGAACTGCCTCACATATGCACGATCTCCACGGGGCAGCCGAGGGCCCGAGCGGACCGCCATCCAGTCATCGTCGACTGAAGGGAGCGAGGACGGTGAACGCTTATGCGCCCATCCTCGTACTGGGAGCCCTCGGGGCAGGCTTTGCGATCTTCTCCGTCGTGATGGCCACCCTCGTCGGGCCCAGGCGCTACAACCGGGCCAAGCTCGAGGCGTACGAGTGCGGAATCGAGCCGACGCCACACCCGTCCGGTGGCGGTCGCTTCCCGATCAAGTACTACCTGACGGCGATGCTCTTCATCGTCTTCGACATCGAGATCGTCTTCCTCTATCCCTGGGCCGTCACCTTCGACGCCCTGGGGCTTTTCGGGCTCGTCGAGATGCTCCTCTTCGCGCTCACCGTCTTCGTCGCCTACGCCTATGTCTGGCGTCGTGGCGGCCTGGAATGGGACTAGGGGTCACACATGGGACTTGAAGAGAAGCTGCCGAGCGGCTTTTTGCTGACCACTGTCGAGCAGGCCGCGGGCTGGGTGCGCAAATCATCGGTCTTCCCCGCGACCTTCGGGCTGGCCTGCTGCGCCATCGAGATGATGACGACCGGCGCCGGGCGCTACGACCTGGCCCGCTTCGGCATGGAGGTCTTCCGCGGCTCGCCGCGGCAGGCGGACCTGATGATCGTGGCCGGCCGGGTGAGCCAGAAGATGGCGCCCGTTCTGCGGCAGGTCTATGACCAGATGCCGGACCCGAAGTGGGTGATTTCCATGGGGGTTTGCGCCTCATCGGGCGGAATGTTCAATAACTACGCGATTGTGCAGGGCGTCGACCACATCGTTCCCGTCGACATTTATTTGCCGGGCTGCCCGCCGCGTCCCGAGATGCTGATGGACGCCATTCTCAAGCTGCATCAGAAGATCCAGAACACCAAGCTCGGGGTCAATCAGCAGCAGGCCGCCCGTGAGGCGGAGGAAGCGGCGCTCAAGGCGCTCCCGCTGATCGAGATGAAGGGGCTGCTGCGGTGAGTGAGCAGAAGAACCCTGAGGGTCCCGACGAGCCGGACGGCCGGAACGGCCAGGAGGACGCCGTTCCCGCGCAGCGCGACGACACCGGCGAGGTGATCGGCACCCGCCGCGGGATGTTCGGCGCCGACAACGGCGGCGACACCAGCGGCTACGGCGGCCTCGTACGGACCGTCCGGCTGCCCGGCGCGACCCAGCGGCCGTACGGCGGGCCCCGCGGCGAGGGCGGATACGGGGAGTTCGACGAGATCGCCGACGAGCTGGAGGGCGCCCTCGACGAACAGGGCCTGATCCCCGAGAACGTCATCGAGAAGACGGTCGTGGACCGCGCCGAGCTGACCTTCCACATCGAGCGCGGCTATCTGCCGACGGTCGCCAGGACCCTGCGCGACGACCCCGCGCTGCGCTTCGAGCTGTGTACGGGCGTGAGCGGAGTGCACTTCCCCGGCGACAAGGGCCGCGAGCTGCACGCCGTCTACCACCTGCGCTCGATCACCCACAACCGGCTCATCCGGCTGGAGGTCTCCGCCCCGGACGCCGACCCGCACGTGCCCTCGCTCGTGGACGTCTATCCCACCAACGACTGGCACGAGCGCGAGACCTACGACTTCTTCGGAATCGTTTTCGACGGCCATCCGGCGTTGACGCGGATCATGATGCCCGACGACTGGCAGGGCTTCCCGCAGCGCAAGGACTACCCGCTCGGCGGCATCCCCGTCGAGTACAAGGGCGCCCAGATTCCGGCTCCCGACCAGCGGAGGTCGTACAGCTGATGACTACTGCACCGCACTCCCACTCCTCGAACGGGCACCACACGTCCAGCGACTTCGACACGACGGAGTCCCTGGCCCGGGAGACCACCGAGGGCACCGTCTACAACGTCTCCGGCGGCGACTGGGACGAGATCGCGGCCGCCGCGGTGAAGTCCGACGACGAGCGGATCATCGTCAACATGGGGCCGCAGCACCCCTCCACCCACGGCGTGCTCCGGCTGATCCTGGAGATCGACGGCGAGACCGTCACCGAGGCCCGCTGCGGCATCGGCTATCTGCACACCGGCATCGAGAAGAACCTCGAATACCGGACCTGGACGCAGGGCACCACGTTCGTCACGCGCATGGATTACCTCACCCCCTTCTTCAACGAGACGGCCTACTGCCTGGCCGTGGAGAAGCTGCTCGGGATCACCGACCAGATCCCCGACCGGGCCACCGTCATCCGCGTGCTGCTGATGGAGCTCAACCGGATGTCCTCCCACCTCGTGGCGATCGCCACGGGCGGGATGGAGCTGGGCGCCACCACGATCATGATTTACGGCTTCCGTGACCGTGAACTCATCCTCGATCTCTACGAGCTGATCACCGGCCTGCGGATGAACCACGCCTACATCCGGCCCGGCGGCCTCGCGCAGGACCTGCCCCCGGGCGCGGTCGACCAGGTGCGTGAGTTCGTGAAGAAGATGCGCAAGAACATCGGCGAGTACGACAAGCTCGCCACCGGCAACCCGGTCTTCAAGGGCCGCATGGAAGGCATCGGCTATCTCGACCTGGCCGGCTGCATGGCCACCGGCGCCACCGGGCCCATCGTGCGCGCCGCCGGACTGCCGCACGACCTGCGCAAGACGCAGCCGTACTGCGGTTACGAGACCTACGACTTCGAGGTGCCGACCGCCGACACCTGCGACTCCTACGGCCGGTTCCTCATCCGGCTGGAGGAGATGCGCCAGTCGCTGCGGATCGTCGAGCAGTGCCTGGACCGGCTGGAGCCTGGCCCGGTCATGGTCGCGGACAAGAAGATCGCCTGGCCCGCCCAGCTGGCCCTGGGGCCGGACGGTCTGGGCAACTCCCTCGACCACATCAAGAAGATCATGGGCACCTCGATGGAGGCCCTGATCCACCACTTCAAGCTGGTGACCGAGGGCTTCCGGGTCCCACCGGGACAGGCCTACACCGCCGTCGAGTCGCCCAAGGGCGAGCTGGGCGTGCATGTGGTCAGCGACGGCGGCACCCGTCCTTACCGGGTGCACTTCCGCGACCCGTCCTTCACCAACCTCCAGGCCATGGCGGCGATGTGCGAAGGCGGCCAGGTCGCCGACGTCATCGTCGCCGTCGCGTCCATCGACCCCGTGATGGGAGGCGTCGACCGGTGAACGCCACTCCGGCAAACCATGACGTGCAGCTGGGGATGCCCGCGCTCCCCGCCCCCGACTATCCGGTGGACGTACGGGCCCGGCTGGAAGCGGACGCCAAGGAGGTGATCGCCCGCTACCCCGGCGCGCGCTCGGCGCTGCTGCCGCTGCTGCACCTCGTACAGGCCGAGGAGGGGCATGTCACCCGCACCGGCATCCGCTTCTGCGCCGAGCTGCTCGACCTCACCACCGCCGAGGTCACCGCGGTCTCGACCTTCTACTCCATGTACCGCCGCAAGGCGAGCGGTGACTACCAGGTAGGGGTCTGCACCAACACGCTGTGCGCGGTGATGGGCGGCGACGCCATCTTCGAGGACCTCAAGGAGCACCTCGGCGTCGGCAACGGCGAGACCACCGAGGACGGCGCCGTCACCCTCGAACACATCGAGTGCAACGCGGCCTGCGACTTCGCCCCGGTCGTGATGGTCAACTGGGAGTTCTTCGACAACCAGACCCTGCAGTCCGCCCGGCAGCTGGTCGACGACCTGCGGGCCGGCCGGAGCGTCCGGCCCACCCGCGGCGCACCGCTGTGCACCTTCAAGGAGACGGCCCGGATGCTCGCCGGATTCCCGGACGAGCGGCCGGGCGCCGTCGAGGCCACCGGCGGAGCGGGCCCCGCCTCGCTGATCGGGCTGCGGCTCGCCAAGGGCGAAGCCGTCCCCGGCCGCGGCGCCGACCACGTCATCGCGCCGCGTGCCACCACCGACGGTCCCACCGACGAGCCCCCGTCCGGCCACCCCGCCGACGAGGCGCCCTCGGGACACCCCAGCTCCCACGACGCACCGCAGCAGACCTCGGCCTCGGACGAGCAGCACCCGGCCGGTCCCACAGCAGAGGAGGGGGAGTGATGACAGTGGCAGCCGAACACGGCGGCGCCTCCCGGCCGGAGGCCGGCGGGGAGACCAACCCGGAGAAGCTTCTGACGCCCGTCCTGTCCGCCTTCTGGGACCGGCCCGAACCCTGGACGCTGGAGACCTACCGCCGGCACGAGGGCTACGAGGGCCTGCGCAAGGCGCTGGCGATGCCCCCGGACGACGTCATCGCCTACGTCAAGGACTCCGGGCTGCGCGGCCGCGGCGGCGCGGGCTTCCCGACCGGGATGAAGTGGCAGTTCATCCCGCAGGGCGACGGCAAACCGCACTACCTGGTCGTCAACGCCGACGAGTCGGAGCCCGGGACCTGCAAGGACATCCCCCTTCTCTTCGCGAACCCGCACTCCCTCATCGAGGGGATCGTGATCGCCTGCCATGCGATCCGCTCGAACCACGCCTTCATCTATCTGCGCGGTGAGGTCGTGCCCGTCCTGCGGCGGCTGCACGAGGCCGTACGCGAGGCCTACGCGGCGGGCTACCTCGGGAAGAACATCCTGGGCTCGGGCCTCGACCTCGATGTGATCGTGCACGCGGGCGCCGGCGCGTACATCTGCGGTGAGGAGACCGCGCTGCTCGACTCCCTGGAGGGCCGTCGCGGCCAGCCCAGGCTGCGGCCGCCCTTCCCGGCGGTGGCGGGCCTCTACGCCTGCCCCACCGTCGTGAACAACGTCGAGTCCATCGCGTCGGTTCCCGCGATCATGAACAAGGGCAAGGACTGGTTCAGGTCGATGGGCAGCGAGAAGTCCCCGGGCTTCACGCTCTACTCGCTCAGCGGCCATGTGACCAACCCGGGCCAGTACGAGGCCCCGTTGGGCATCACCCTGCGCCAGCTGCTGGACATGAGCGGCGGCATGCGCCGCGGCCACCGGCTGAAGTTCTGGACGCCGGGCGGTTCCTCGACGCCGATGTTCACCGACGAGCACCTCGACGTCCCCCTCGACTACGAGGGCGTCGGCGCGGCCGGCTCGATGCTCGGCACCAAGGCGCTGCAGTGCTTCGACGAGACCACCTGTGTCGTACGGGCGGTCACCCGCTGGACCGAGTTCTACGCCCACGAGTCCTGCGGTAAGTGCACGCCCTGCCGCGAAGGGACGTACTGGCTGGTGCAGTTGCTGCGCGACATCGAGGCCGGCAAGGGCCGGATGGACGACCTCGACAAGCTGAACGACATCGCCGACAACATCAACGGCAAGTCCTTCTGCGCCCTCGGCGACGGCGCCGCCTCGCCGATCTTCTCCTCGCTCACGTACTTCCGCGAGGAGTACGAGCAGCACATCACCGGCAAGGGCTGCCCCTTCGACCCGGCCAGATCGAACCTGTGGGCCGACAACGACGCTCACCTGGGGGTGAAGGCATGACCGTCACGACAAATGCTCCCTCCGGGGGCGGCGAGGCGGCGATCCCGCCGGAGGACCTCGTCACCCTGACGATCGACGGCATCGAGATCTCCGTCCCCAAGGGGACGCTGGTCATCCGTGCCGCCGAGCTCCTCGGCATCGAGATCCCGCGGTTCTGCGACCACCCGCTGCTGGACCCGGCGGGTGCCTGCCGGCAGTGCATCGTCGAGGTCGAGGGCCAGCGCAAGCCGATGGCCTCCTGCACCATCACCTGCACCGACGGCATGGTCGTCAAGTCGCAGCTCACCTCGCCGGTGGCCGAGAAGGCCCAGCGCGGCGTGATGGAGCTGCTGCTGATCAACCACCCGCTGGACTGCCCGGTCTGCGACAAGGGCGGCGAGTGCCCGCTGCAGAACCAGGCGATGCAGGTAGGCGATCCGGATTCGCGCTTCGAGGGCAAGAAGCGCACCTTCGAGAAGCCGGTGCCGATCTCCACGCAGGTGCTGCTGGACCGCGAGCGGTGCGTGCTGTGTGCGCGCTGCACCCGCTTCAGCAACCAGATCGCCGGCGACCCGATGATCGAGCTGGTCGAGCGCGGCGCCCTCCAGCAGGTCGGCACCGGAGAGGGCGACCCCTTCGAGTCGTACTTCTCCGGCAACACCATCCAGATCTGCCCGGTCGGCGCGCTCACCTCCGCCGCGTACCGCTTCCGCTCCCGCCCCTTCGACCTGGTCTCCTCGCCGTCGGTGTGCGAGCACTGCGCGGGCGGCTGTGCGACCCGTACGGACCACCGGCGCGGCAAGGTCATGCGGCGGCTGGCGGCGAACGACCCCGAGGTCAACGAGGAGTGGATCTGCGACAAGGGGCGGTTCGCCTTCCGGTACGCGCAGCAGCGCGACCGGCTGGAGCACCCCCTGGTGCGCAACCCGGAGTCCGGCGAACTGGAGCCGGCGAGCTGGCCCGAGGCCCTGGAGGCGGCGGCCCGCGGACTGTCCGCGGCCAGGGGACGCACCGGTGTGCTGACCGGCGGCCGGCTGACCGTTGAGGACGCCTACGCCTACGCCAAGTTCGCCCGGATCGCGCTGAACACCAACGACATCGACTTCCGGGCGCGGGTGCACAGCGCCGAGGAGGCCGACTTCCTGGCGTCCCGGGTCGCCGGCCGCGGGCGCGATCTTGGGGGCACCTCCCGGACGGAGTCTGGGGGAGGCGAGGGCGTCACGTACACCGCGCTGGAGAACGCGCCGGCCGTCCTGCTGGCCGGTATCGAGGCGGAGGAGGAGGCGCCCGGCGTCTTCCTGCGGCTGCGCAAGGCGCACCGCAGGAGCGGCCAGCGCACCTACGGGCTGGCCGGTCACGCCTCGCGCGGGCTGATCAAGGCCGGCGGCACGCTGCTGCCGTCCGCACCCGGCACCGAGACCGAATGGCTGGACGCGCTGGCGGGCGGCGTCGGTCTGGACGGCGAGGGGCAGGCGGCGGCCGAGGCGCTGCGGGCCGACGGCGCGGTGATCGTCGTCGGCGAGCGGCTGGCGGCCGTGCCCGGCGCACTGACCTCCGCCGTCCGCACCGCCCGCGCCACCGGCGCCCGGCTGGTGTGGATCCCACGGCGGGCGGGCGAACGCGGCGCCGTCGAGGCGGGCGCGCTGCCCGGTCTGCTGCCCGGTGGCCGGCCGGCCACCGACCCGCGGGCCCGCGACGAGATCGCGGCCGCCTGGGGCGTGGCCGCGCTGCCGCACCGGCACGGCCGGGACACCGGCCAGATCATCGAGGCCGCGGCGACCGGTGAGCTCGGCGCGCTGCTCGTGGCGGGCGTCGAGGTGGCGGACCTGCCGGACCCGGCCCGTGCGCTGACCGCCCTGGACGAGGTCGGCTTCCTGGTCAGCCTGGAGCTGCGGCCCTCGCAGGTCACCGAGCGGGCGGATGTGGTCTTCCCGGTGGCGGCCGTGGTCGAGAAGGCCGGAACGTTCCTCAACTGGGAAGGCCGGGCGCGGCTGTTCGAGGCCGCCCTCAAGCCGGACCAGATGACCCGCCGGCATCTGCTGCCGGACTCCCGGGTCCTGCACATGCTCGCCGACGCCCTCGACGTCCATCTGGCGCTGCCGGACATCCGCTCCGTACGCCGCGAACTGGACCGGCTCGGCGGCTGGGACGGCCCCTACGCGGGCGAGCCCGTGGAGACCGGGCGGCCGCTGCCCCGGCCCGACAGCGGCGAGGCCGTCCTCGCCGGGCACCGGCTCCTGCTGGACCAGGGACTGCTCCAGGAAGGCGATGAGGCGCTGGCCGGCACCCGGCACGCCGCCCTCGCCCGGCTGTCGCAGACCACCGCGGAGGAGACCGGGGTCAAGGACGGTGATCTGCTGGCGGTCACCGGACCGGCCGGCTCGGTCCAGCTGCCGCTCAAGGTCACCCCGATGCCCGACCGGGTGGTGTGGCTGCCGCTCAACTCCACGGGCGGTGGCGTCGCCGCCGACACCGGGGCGCAACCCGGTGACCTGGTGAAGATCTCCGCCGCCCCGGGCACCCCGGAGCCGGCCGAGGAGGTGGACGCATGATGCAGCAGCTCGATCAACTCGCCGCTGCCGGAAGCGCGCTGGCGCAGGAAGATCTGTCGATGTTCGGCCGCGACCCGTGGTGGCTGGTCGTCATCAAGGCGGTCTTCTGCTTCGCGTTCCTGATGCTGACGGTGCTGTTCTCGATCGTCTGGGAACGCAAGGTCGTCGCCTGGATGCAGCTGCGCATCGGCCCCAACCGGCACGGCCCCTGGGGGATGCTCCAGTCCCTCGCCGACGGCATCAAGCTGATGCTGAAGGAGGACCTGGTCGTCAAGCGGGCCGACAAGGTGGTCTACATCCTCGCGCCGGTCGTGGCGGCCATCCCGGCCTTCATGGCGATCGCGGTGATCCCCTTCGGCCCGGCCGGCAACGAGATCTCGGTCTTCGGCGTCCGCACTCCGATGCAGCTGACCGACCTGCCGATCGGCATCCTCTACATCCTGGCCACGGCCTCGGTCGGCATCTACGGCATCGTGCTGGCGGGCTGGTCGTCCGGCTCGACCTATCCGCTGCTCGGCGGGCTGCGCTCGTGCGCGCAGATGATCTCGTACGAGATCGCGATGGGCATGTCGTTCGCGGCGGTGTTCCTCTACTCCGGGTCGATGTCGACCTCGACCATCGTGGAGTCGCAGCAGAACAGGTGGTACGTCCTGCTGCTGCCGGTGTCCTTCATCATCTACATCGTCGCGATGGTGGGCGAGACCAACCGTGCGCCCTTCGACATGCCGGAGTCCGAGGGCGACCTCGTCGGCGGCTTCAACACCGAGTACTCGTCCATCAAGTTCGCGATGTTCATGCTCGCCGAGTACATCAACATGGTCACCGTCTCGGCGGTCGCGATCACGCTCTTCCTGGGCGGCTGGAAGGCTCCCTGGCCGATCTCCACGTTCTGGGAGGGCGCGAACCACGGCTGGTGGCCGCTGCTCTGGTTCACGATCAAGGTGCAGCTGCTGCTGTTCTTCTTCATCTGGCTGCGCGGCACCCTTCCGCGGGTGCGCTACGACCAGTTCATGAAGCTGGGCTGGAAGGTCCTGATCCCGGTATCGCTGGTCTGGCTGATGCTGGTCGCCACGGTCCGGGCGCTGAAGAACGAGGGCTACCACTTCTCCCAGATCGTGCTCTACGTCGCCGGCGGCGCCGTCCTGCTGCTGCTGCTCTCCCTCCTCGTGGACTTCTTCCGGCGCGGTGAGAAGGAGGAGGAGACGGACGGCGACGGGGCCTTCGACGCGATGGCCGGCGGCTTCCCCGTGCCGCCGCTGCCCGGACAGAGCCTGCCGCCCGTGCCACGACGCCGGCCGCGCCGTGATCGCGAGCTGATTGTCAGTGGCGGGCCGGACACTGTCAGTGACGAAAACGGAAACGACGGAAAGGGGGGCGACGGTGCCTGAGTTCCAGAACCCCGTGGCCGGCTTCGGCGTGACCTTCAAGGCCATGTTCAAGAAGCGGCTGACCGAGCAGTACCCGGAGGAGAAGAAGCCGACGGCGCCGCGTTTCCACGGCCGGCATCAGCTCAACCGCCATCCGGACGGGCTGGAGAAGTGCATCGGCTGCGAGCTGTGCGCCTGGGCCTGCCCGGCGGACGCGATCTACGTCGAGGGCGCGGACAACACCGACGAGGAGCGCTACTCCCCGGGCGAGCGCTACGGCCGCGTCTACCAGATCAATTACCTGCGCTGCATCCTGTGCGGCCTGTGCGTGGAGGCCTGCCCGACCCGCGCACTGACGATGACCAACGAGTACGAACTCGCCGACCGGTCCCGTGAATCGCTCATCTACACCAAGGAGGAGCTGCTCGCGGGCCTGGAGGAGACGATGGTCGACTCGCCGCATGCGATCTACCCCGGCATGACGGAGAAGGACTACTACCAGGGCCTGGTGACCGAGGCCGCCCCGGGGGCCGTCCGTCAGGTCGCGTCCTCCAAGGGCGAGAAGGCCGACGGGAACGCCCAGGGGAAGGAGGCGACCGCATGACCGGGCTCGCCGCCGCGGCTTCCACCGGAGAGGCCGTGCAGTTCTGGATCCTGGGCATCGTCGCCGTCAGCGGTGCGCTGGGCACGATCCTGATGAAGCGGGCCGTGCACAGCGCCCTCTCGCTGGCCGGCACCATGATCGTCCTGGCGGTCTTCTACCTCGCCAACGGCGCGTACTTCCTCGGCGTCGTCCAGATCGTCGTCTATACGGGCGCGATCATGATGCTGTTCCTGTTCGTCGTCATGCTGGTCGGTGTCACCGCGGCGGACTCCCTCAAGGAGACGCTCAAGGGCCAGCGCTGGCTCGCCGCCGGACTGGGCATCGGCTTCGGCATCCTGCTGATCGCCGGTATCGGCAATGCCTCGCTCAAGGAGTTCAACGGCCTGGGCGAGGCCAACGCCGGCGGCAATGTGCAGGGCCTGGCCGCGCTCATCTTCACCAAGTACGTCTTCGCCTTCGAAATCACCGGTGCGCTGCTGATCACGGCGGCCGTCGGCGCGATGGTGCTGACCCACCGGGAGCGTACGGAGCGCGCCAAGTCCCAGCGTGAGCAGTCCGAGGCGCGGGTGCGCGAGGGCAAGCAGGTGCCGCCGCTGCCCGCCCCGGGGGTGTACGCCCGGCACAACGCCGTCGACATCCCGGGCCTGCTGCCCGACGGCACCACGTCCGAACTGACCGTCAGCCCGACGCTGAGGGAGCGCGGCCAGGTCCGCGATGTGTCCGGCGAGTCGCTCGCCGAGCTGAAGGCGCTGGAGCAGCGCTCCGAGGACTGGCTGGGCCGGGGTTCCGATGAGCCCCGGTCCTCGTCCTCCGGTGGCGTGACACCGAAGGAGCGCAAGGAGGGGGCCAAGAAATGAACCCGGTCTACTACCTCTATCTCGCCGCCCTGTTGTTCACCATCGGTGCGGCCGGGGTGCTGATCAGGCGGAACGCCATCGTGGTGTTCATGTGCATCGAGCTGATGCTCAACGCCTGCAATCTCGCCTTCGTCACCTTCTCGCGGATGCACGGGAATCTGGACGGCCAGATCATCGCCTTCTTCACGATGGTCGTCGCCGCGGCCGAGGTCGTGGTCGGTCTGGCGATCATCGTGTCGATCTTCCGCACCCGTCATACGGCCTCGGTCGACGACGCCAGCCTGATGAAGCTGTAAGGGGTCGCACAAAGTGGAGAACTTGATCGCGCTGCTTGTCGCGGCACCGCTGGTCGGTGCGGCCCTGCTGTTGTGCGGCGGCAAACGATTCGACCGCACCGGTCACTTGATCGGCACGCTGTTCTCGGTGGCGTCGTTCGCCGTCGGGGTGGTGCTCTTCGCCGGCATGCTCGGCAAGGGGGCCGAGGACCGTGCGCTGCACCAGCATCTGTTCAGCTGGATCCCGGTCGGCGGCTTCCGGGCCGATATCGCCTTCCAGCTCGACCAGCTGTCGATGACCTTCGTCCTGCTGATCACCGGTGTCGGATCTCTGATCCACATCTACTCGATCGGCTATATGGAGCACGACGAGCGGCGCCGCCGCTTCTTCGGCTACCTCAATCTCTTCCTCGCGGCGATGCTGCTGCTCGTCCTCGCCGACAACTACCTTCTGCTGTACGTCGGCTGGGAGGGCGTCGGCCTCGCCTCGTACCTCCTGATCGGGTTCTGGCAGCACAAGCCGAGCGCGGCCACCGCCGCCAAGAAGGCGTTCCTGGTCAACCGCGTCGGCGATATGGGCCTGTCCATCGCGATCATGCTGATGTTCACGACGTTCGGGACCTTCGCCTTCGGCCCGGTGCTGGCCGCCACCGGTGACGCTTCCGAGGGCAAGCTGACCGCCATCGGGCTGATGCTGCTGCTGGCCGCTTGCGGCAAGTCGGCGCAGGTACCGCTGCAGTCCTGGCTCGGCGATGCGATGGAGGGCCCGACCCCGGTCTCGGCCCTGATCCACGCCGCCACGATGGTCACCGCCGGCGTGTATCTGATCACCCGCTCCGGGGCGATCTTCAATGCCGCGCCCACCGCCCAGCTGGCGGTGGTCGTGGTCGGTGCGGTCACGCTCCTCTTCGGTGCGATCGTCGGTTGCGCCAAGGACGACATCAAGAAGGCGCTGGCCGGCTCGACGATGTCGCAGATCGGCTACATGATCATGGCCGCCGGCCTCGGCCCGATCGGCTACGCCTTCGCGATCATGCATCTGGTCACCCACGGCTTCTTCAAGGCGGGCCTCTTCCTCGGCGCCGGTTCCGTGATGCACGGCATGAACGAGGAGGTGGACATGCGGCGTTACGGCGGCCTGCGGAAGTACATGCCGGTCACCTTCGTCACCTTCGGACTCGGCTATCTGGCGATCATCGGCTTCCCCGGTCTGTCCGGCTTCTTCTCCAAGGACAAGATCATCGAGGCGGCGTTCGCCAAGGGCGGCACCGAGGGCTGGATCCTCGGCGGCGCGGCCCTGCTGGGCGCAGCGATCACCGCGTTCTACATGACCCGGGTGATGCTGATGACGTTCTTCGGCGAGAAGCGCTGGAATCCCGACGAGGTGCATCCGCACGAGTCGCCGAAGGTCATGACGTTCCCGATGATCGTGCTGGCCATCGGATCGGTCTTCGCGGGCGGGCTGTTCAGCATCAACGAGGCCTTTGTGAAGTGGCTGGAGCCGGTCACCTCGTTCGCGCACGGCCACTCCCCGGTCAGCGCCGCCACGGTCACCGCCGCCACGATCGTGGTGCTGCTCATCGGCGTCGGCATCGCCTGGCTGATGTACGGCCGCAAGCCCGTTCCGGCGCTCGCCCCACGCGGCTCGCTGCTGACCCGGGCCGCCCGCCGCGATCTGCTCCAGGACGACTTCAACCACGTCGTCTTCGTGCGCGGCGGCGAAGAGCTCACCGGCACGCTCGTCCAGCTCGACCGCTCCCTGGTGGACGGCGCGGTCAACGGCACGGCGGCCTCGATGCGCGGACTCTCCGGCCTGCTGCGCCAGTTGCAGACCGGATTCGTCCGTTCGTACGCGGTCCAGATGCTGGGCGGGGCCGCCGTTCTCGTCGCCGCGACCCTGCTGATGAGGGGTGTCTGAGCCATGTCGTTTCCCCTGCTGACGGCGGTCGCCGCGGTGCCGGCGATCGGTGCGATCGCCACCGCCGCGCTGCCCGCCGCCAAGCGCACCGCGGCCAAATGGCTCGCGCTGCTGTTCTCGCTGGTCACCTTCGCGCTGGCGCTGGTGGTCGGGTTCCGCTTCGACCCCGGCGCCAAGGGCCCCTTCCAGCTCACCGAGTCGCACGCCTGGATCAGCGACTTCGGCGTCCGCTACGAACTCGGCGTGGACGGCATCGCGGTCGCCCTGATCGCGCTGACCACCCTGCTGATCCCCTTCATCATCCTGGCCGGCTGGCATGACGCCGACCCCCTGGAGACAGCGTCCGACAGTGGCTCCGCCACGGGCACGCCCAACCGCTACAGCTGGCGGCCCACCCAGGGCTTCTTCGCGCTGATCCTGGCCGTCGAGGCGATGGTGGTCATCTCCTTCGAGGCCACCGACGTCTTCCTCTTCTACATCTTCTTCGAAGCCATGCTGATCCCGATGTACTTCCTCATCGGCGGCTTCGGGGACCGGGCGGGCGGGGACGGCGAGGAGCAGTCCGCGAACCGGCGGTCGTACGCCGCGGTGAAGTTCCTGCTCTACAACCTCGCCGGCGGGCTGATCATGCTGGCCGCGGTGATCGGCCTCTATGCGGTCACCGCCCACCAGCTCGGCACCGGCACGTTCTCGCTGCAGCAGATCGTCGAGGCGCGGGCGGCCGGCAAGCTGGAGATCTCCACCGGCACCGAACGGCTGCTCTTCCTCGGCTTCTTCTTCGCCTTCGCGGTGAAGGCGCCGCTGTGGCCGCTGCACACCTGGCTGCCCGGCGCCATGGGCGAGTCCACGTCACCGGTCGCGGTGCTGATCACCGCGGTGGTGGACAAGGTCGGCACGTTCGCGATGCTCCGCTTCTGCCTCCAGCTCTTCCCCGAGGCCAGCAGCTGGGCCACCCCGGTCATCCTCGTCCTCGCGCTGATCAGCGTGCTGTACGGCGCGCTGCTGGCGGTCGCCCAGCGGGACATCAAGCGGCTGATCGCCTACGCCTCGATCTCCCACTTCGGCTTCATCATCCTGGGCATCTTCGCGATGACGTCCCAGGGCCAGAGCGGCGCGACGCTCTACATGGTCAACCACGGCATCTCGACCGCCGCGCTGATGCTGGTCGCCGGCTTCCTGATCAGCCGCCGCGGCTCGCGGCTGATCGCGGACTTCGGCGGCGTCCAGAAGGTCGCCCCGATCCTCGCCGGTACGTTCCTCATCGGCGGCCTCGCCACCCTGTCGCTGCCCGGCCTGGCGCCGTTCGTCAGTGAATTCCTGGTCCTGGTCGGCACGTTCAGCCGCTATCCGGTGATCGGCATCATCGCCACCCTCGGCATCGTCCTCGCCGCGCTGTACGTCCTCGTCCTCTACCAGCGGACGATGACCGGACCGGTGAAGGCCGGGGTGAAGAGCATGCCGGACCTCCGGGTGCGGGAGCTGGTGGTGGTGGCGCCGCTGATCGCGCTGCTGCTCTTCCTCGGGGTGTACCCGAAGCCGCTCACCGCCCTCGTCAATCCGGCGGTGGGCCACACCCTGTCCGTCGTGGACAAGAAGGATCCCAAGCCCACTGTGCAGGTGGACGCCGTGCCCGGCGGAGGCCGGTCCGGCCACGCCGTGCGTGATCAAGACGGGGAGGCCGCGAAATGAGTTCCGTGGCAAGCGTCCACAGCCTGTGGACAGTCGCGGCCGGTGCACCGGGCAAGATCCCGGCGCCGCACATCGAGTACGCCCAGCTGGCGCCGACGCTGATCGTCCTCGGCGCGGCGGTGCTCGGCATCCTCGTCGAGGCGTTCGTGCCGCGCCGCAACCGCTACTACTCCCAGCTGCTGCTGACCGTGGTGGCGCTGGCCGCCGCGTTCGCCGCGGTGATCGGCCTGGCGGCCGGCGGCTTCGGCTCGTCCAAGGCGCATATCGCCGCCATGGGTGCCCTCGCCGTCGACGGCCCGGCCCTGTTCCTGCAGGGCACGATCCTGCTGGTGTCCCTGATCGCCGTCTTCACCTTCGCCGAGCGCCGGCTCGAACCGGCAGCGCACGGCGGTGGGGCATCCCCTGCTCGAACGAAGTTGAGAGCTCGGGGACAGGTGGACTCCTTCGCCGCGCAGGCCGCGGCCGTCCCCGGCGGCGCCGCCGAACAGGCCGCGGTGAAGGCGGGGTTCACCACCACCGAGGTCTTCCCGATCGTGCTCTTCGCGGTCGGCGGCATGCTGGTCTTCCCGGCGGCCAACGATCTGCTGACGCTCTTCATCGCGCTGGAGGTCTTCTCCCTCCCGCTGTACATCCTGTGTGCGCTGGCTCGCCGCCAGCGGCTGCTGTCGCAGGAGGCCGCGGTGAAGTACTTCCTCCTCGGCGCCTTCTCGTCGGCGTTCCTGCTGTTCGGCGTGGCCCTGCTGTACGGCTACGCGGGCACGGTCACCTACGCCGGGATCGCCGAGGTGGTCTCGGACGGCGCCAAGCAGATCGATCCGGCGCTGGCCGGCACGATGGGCAATGACGCCCTGCTGCTGATCGGTGCGGCGCTGGTGCTGATGGGGCTGCTGTTCAAGGTCGGCGCGATTCCGTTCCACATGTGGACCCCGGACGTCTATCAGGGCGCGCCGACCCCGGTCACCGGCTTCATGGCGGCCGCCACCAAGGTCGCGGCCTTCGGGGCGCTGCTGCGTCTGCTGTACGTCGCCCTGCCGGGTCTGCGCTGGGACTGGCAGCCGGTGATGTGGGGCGTCGCGATCATCACGATGCTGGGCGGCGCGATCGTCGCCATCACCCAGACCGACATCAAGCGGCTGCTGGCCTACTCCTCCATCGCGCACGCCGGCTTCATCCTCGCCGGTGTCATCGCCACCAGCGAGGAGGGCATCTCCTCGGTGCTCTTCTACCTCGGCGCCTACTCCTTCGTGACCCTCGGCGCCTTCGCCGTCGTCACCCTGGTGCGGGACGCGGGCGGCGAGGCCACCGCGCTGTCCAAGTGGGCCGGGCTCGGCCGGCGTTCACCGCTGGTGGCCGCGGTCTTCGCGGTCTTTCTGCTGGCCTTCGCCGGTATCCCGCTGACCTCCGGGTTCGCCGGAAAGTTCGCGGTCTTCAAGGCGGCGGCGCAGAGCGGCGCGGGCTGGCTGGTGGTCGTCGGTGTGCTCTCGTCGGCCATCGCCGCGTTCTTCTACATCCGCGTCATCGTGCTGATGTTCTTCAACGAGCCCAAGGCGGACGGCCCGACCGTCGCGGTGCCCAGCCCGCTGACCACCACGGCCATCGCCATCGGCGTCACGGCCACGCTGGTGCTCGGCCTGGCGCCGCAGTACTTCCTCGACCTGGCCGGCCAGGCCGGGGTCTTCGTGCGCTGAGAACCGGCGGCGCGGCACGGCAACGGCCGCCGCCCGGAGCCCTCGGGGGGTTCCGGGCGGCGGCCGTCCGTCAGCCGGCGGGCCGGTCAGCTCTTGGGCATACCGCTCGGCAGCTGCGGCATGTCGGGGACCTTCACGCTGCCGTCGCTGGACTTGGTGTACTTCTCGGTGGGGCCGTTCTTCCAGTCGACGGTCAGGGTCTTGCCGTCAGCGCCGGGCTTGAGGGTGCCCATGGTGCGGGTGGTGTCCCCGTCGGTGCACTTGAGGGCGGCCATGGTCACCCCGGCCATCTCCTGGACCTTGCCCAGACACGCGGACTTGTGTCCGTTGCTGAAGGCCACGGTGCCCTTGGTGATCACGAGGACCTGCGGGCTGCTGCCCGAGCCGGCCTTCCAGGCACCCTCGACGGCACCCGGGCTCGCGGGCTTGTCGGCGCCTCCCGGAGTCGACGGCGCGGCCTGCGGCGTCTTGCTCGGCTTGCTGTCGCTGCCGTTGTCGCCGCTGCTTCCGCAACCGCTGAGCAGCATCGCGGCGATGGCTGCCGCCCCGGCGATCTGTGCTGCCTTGCGCACGTACGTCTCCTCCGTTGTGGGTCAGGGACACGTGAGGCTAGCAGCGGCACCGGACGGCGGTCCGGGCCGCGGCCCGGATTGCGGCAACGCCGGTACGGACTTGGTGTGGGGCTGTGACGTAGGGGCGCACAGAAGGGGACGGGCAGGTGCAAGCACGGCATTCCGGTCCCGCTCAGCCGGAAGCCGCATTCGACGCCGCCTCCTTGTCCCGCCGTACCGCGCGCTGCACCGCATCGGCCGTCCAGATCTCCCGCGCCAGCCGCTTCATCTCGCGCCGTACGGGGCGGTACTCGCGGCTCAGCAGGAGTTTGCGGTCCAGGTCGGTCGCCGAGGTCAGCGCGGCGATCAGCCGGCTGCGGCGGTCCGGGAATCCGGCGCCGAGCGCCGCGGCGAAGCGTTCCCGGGCCGGGCCGATGAGGTCCACCGCCCCGGCCGGGAAGCGCTCGTACGGGAAGAGCCCCAGGGCCCGCCGGGTCTCCCTGCGCAGCGCGCCCCGCTCCTCCAGCCGGCGCAGACACAGCTCCTGGACCGGCCGCCCGGCGCTGCGCACCCAGCGCTGCGCCTTGACGCCCCTGCGCTGCTTGGCCGGGTCGGGCAGCGCCGCCAGCGCGCCGTCCAGCACCGGATCGCCCAGCGGCAGCGGGTTGGTCACCGTGATCCGGTCGCGGCCCTCGACGGCGATCCGCCCGGCCACCTCCAGGTCGGCCAGCGCCGCGCCGGCCAGCCCGTAGCGCAGGTACTTGGTGTGGTTCAGCGACCGGCCGCGTACCGGGTCGAGGGCGAGCAGCAGCAGTTCCTCCGGCAGGGTGAGCGGTGCGCCGGTCATACCGCGGGCAGGATGCGGCCGGTGACCTCGCCCAGGCCGATCCGGGCGCCCTCGGGGCCGGGTGCCCAGGCGGTGAGGGTGACCTCGTCGCCGTCCTGGAGGTAGGGGCCCTTGCCCTGGGTGAGTTCGAGCAGACAGCCGAGCTGGTCGGGGTCGGGCCCGGAGACGGTGCCGGAGGCGAACAGGTCGCCGCTGCGGAGCGAGGCGCCGTTGACGGTCATATGGGCGAGCTGCTGGGCGGCCGTCCAGTACATGGTGGAGAACGGCGGCCGGGAGACGGTCTTGCCGTTGATGCGCACCTCGATGCGGATGTCGATCCCGCCCGGCTCCGCGCCCGCGTCGTCGAGGTAGGGCAGCAGCGGGACGTCCCGGGCGGGCGGCGGCGTACGGGCCTCGTCGAGGGCGTCGAGCGGGGTGATCCAGGCGGAGACGGAGGTGGCGAAGGACTTGCCCAGGAAGGGGCCGAGCGGCACGTACTCCCAGGCCTGGATGTCGCGTGCGGACCAGTCGTTGAGGAGGCAGACGCCGAAGACATGGTCGCGGAAGGCGTCCAGCCCGACGGGTTCGTGCAGCGTGGAGGGCGTACCGACGACAAAGCCGACCTCGGCCTCGATGTCGAGGCGGAGGGAGGGGCCGAAGGTGGGCGCGTCGTCCGCGGGGGCCTTGCGCTGGCCGTGGGGCCGTACGACCGGGGTGTCGCTGACGACGACGGTGCCCGCCCGGCCGTGGTAACCGATCGGCAGATGCTTCCAGTTGGGGGTCAGCGCCGCGGCGTCCGGGCGGAAGATCCGGCCGACGTTGGTGGCGTGGTGCTCGCTGGCGTAGAAGTCGACGTAGTCGGCGACCTCGAAGGGGAGGTGCAGCGTGACCTCGGCGAGCGGATGGAGCAGCGGCGCCACCTCGTCGCGGTGCGCCGGGTCGGTCACGGCGCTGCGGACGGCAGCCCGGATCTGCTGCCAGACGGGGCGGCCGGCGGCCAGCAGCGGGTTGAGGGTCGGGGCCGCGAGCAGCTCGGCGTGCGGATGGATGGCGGCGGGCAGCGCGCTCGGCAGTGCGCTCAGATCGAGGACCTGGGTGCCGTAGCGGACGCAGATGCGGCGCTGACCGGGCGCGTCGGCGGTGCTGAAGACGCCGTAGGGCAGGTTGTGCGGGCCGAAGGGATCGCCTTCCGCCAGGTCGAACGGGCTCTGCTCGGGCATGGACAGCTCCTCGCGTTCGTCGTCGCCGGTGGGCGACCGGGCCGGCCGGGCCTGGTGGCCCGCGGGCCGGCGGTGCCGACGATCAGCGTACGGCCGGGCGGGGACGGGCGGGACGGTCATGGGGCGTGAGGACGTGGAGGCGTACGAATTCGGACGGCGGGTGCGCCGTGTGATGCGCCCCCAAGCATCGGCAATGTCCGGAAAAGCCTTGCTGCACTACGCAATTCGGGCCTAGCTTCCTTTCCTGGCACGGGCCGGGGTGGGACGTTCCGTTGGGGGGACACGTGGCTCGCAGTGGCGCACGGCTCGCGGTCGACCGGAGCGTTCCGGCACTGATCGTGAAGATCGGGGCTTACCCCCTGCACCACGGCGGTGTGGGGGCGATCCGCAGCCTGGGGCGGCTCGGTGTGCCCATGTACGCCGTGACGGAGGACCGCTTCACACCGGCGGCCCTCTCCCGCTACCTCCGTGGCCGCTTCGTCTGGCCGACCACCGGGCGGGAGGAGCCGGACCGGCTGGTGACGGGGCTGCTGCGGATCGGCCGGCGGATCGGCCGGCCGACGCTGCTGCTCCCCACCGACGAAGAGGCGGCCGTACTGATAGCCGAGCATGCCGAGGCGCTCGCCGGGTCGTTCCTCTTTCCCCGGGTCGCTCCCGGTCTGCCGCGCCGGCTGGCCAGCAAGCAGGGCCTGCACGAGCTGTGCGTCGCGCACGGGGTGCCCTCGCCGGCCGCCGTTTTCCCCGGCTCGTACGCGGACATCGAGGCGTACGCCGGGCGGGCGCGCTTCCCGGTGGTGGCCAAGAACCGCGAGGCGTTCGTACGGCGCAAGAGGCCGGCCGTCGGCGGTACGACCCGGATAGGAGGGCCGGAACAGTTGCTGGATCTGGCCCGTGACTGGGGCCCGCGGCCGGGCGTGATCCTCCAGGAGTATCTGCCGCGGGAGCAGGCCGAGGACTGGATCGTGCACGCCTGCTGCGGCGCGGACGGTGCGCCGCTGGCGTTGTTCACCGGCGTCAAGGTGCGCTCCTGGCCGCCGCACGCCGGCATGACGGCCTGTGCGTACGTCGTCGACAACCCGGAACTCGCCACGATGACGGAAGAGTTCATCCACCGCATCGGGTTCACCGGCATCGCCGATCTGGACTGGCGGTTCGACCGCCGCGACGGCCGGTACAAACTGCTGGACTTCAATCCCCGGATGGGCGCCCAGTTCCGGCTCTTCGAGAACGCGGCCGGGGTGGATGTCGTACGCGCCCAGCACCTGGACCTCACCGGGCGCACCGTCCCCGGGGGCGCGCAGCGGGCCGGGCGCCGCTTCGTCGTCGAGAACGTCGATCTGCCCGCACTGCTCGCATACCGGCGCGGCGGCTCCCGCTCCCCGCACACTCCGGCGCGGGCCTCCGGCACCGAGCTGGCGTGGTTCGCGGGCGATGACCCGCTGCCGTTCTTCACGATGCTCGCGCGGTCCGTCGGGCCGGGCGCCAGGCATCTGATGCAGCTGCGGCGGGCGGGCCGCCGGGCGGGTACCGAGGCACCACTCAGGCAAGGGGAGGGACCGAAGTGAGCACTCCGGTAGCGGTCATCGGGGCCGGTCCGTACGGCGTGTCGACGGCCGCGCATCTACGGGGGCGCGGCCTGCCGGTGCGGGTCTTCGGGCAGCCGATGGCGAGCTGGCGCACGCAGATGCCCGCGGGCATGCTGCTCAAGTCGACGCCGGTGGCCTCCAGCATCGACGCCCCGCAGCCCGGCCACACCCTCGGCGACTTCTGCGCGGAGACGGGGGAGGGGCCCTACGCCTCGGACTGGGACATCCTCCCCGTCGAGGTGTTCATCCGGTACGGACAGTGGGTGCAGCAGCGGCTGGTACCCGATCTGGAGCAGGTCAGGGTGGTCTCGGTCGACCGGCGGGGCGACGGCTTCGAGCTGAAGCTGGACAGCGGGGAACAGGTCGCTGCGCGGGCCGTGGTCGTCGCCACCGGCCTGAGCGGGCTGGCGCAGCTGCCGCCGGAGCTGGCCGCCGCGATCCCGGACGGGCCGTCCGCCACGGGGCCGGTCTCGCACAGTTCGCAGCACCACGATCTGTCCGCGCTGGCCGGCCGGGAGGTGGTCGTGATCGGCGCCGGGCAGTCGGCGCTGGAGAGCGCGGTGCTGCTCGCCGAGGCGGGCGCGGCGTCCGTACGGGTGGTGGCGCGCGGCCCCGCCGCGGTGGGCTTCGGCGCGCCGCCGGACCGCCAGCCCCGTCTGCGGCCGCCGTCGCCGTTCGGCAACGCCTGGTCGCTGTATGCGCTGACGCATTACGCCGGTGCCTTTCGCCGGCTGCCGGTGCCCGCCCGGCGGTATCTGGTGCGGCGGGTGCTCGGCCCGCTGGGTGCGTGGTGGCTGCGGGACCGTTTCACCGGCCGGGTGCAGGTGACGCAGGGGCGGCGGATCGTACGGGCGACGGTCCGTGACGGCCGCCCCGTGCTGGCGCTGCGCGGCGCCGACGGGCAGGGCGGGGAGCTCGCCGCCGACCATGTGCTGGCCGCGACGGGCTACCGGATGGATCTGGCGGCACTGGACTTCCTGGGCCAGGGGCTGCGCACCGGGATCGTGACGCGGGCCGGCGGGCCGCTGCTGGACGCCGGCTTCCGCTCGTCCGTACCGGGGCTGTACTTCACGGGGTTGCCGGCTGCCGCCTCGTTCGGGCCGGTGATGCGCTTCGTGTGCGGCACGGAGTTCGCCTCGCCGCGGCTGGCACGGGCGGTGGCGCGGGCCTACCGGTGAGGCCGGGCGGGGCCCGCTGCTTCTTGTGGGGCCCGTGGTCCCGCCCGCGTGCGGGAAGTCATCCTGTGCTGCGGTGAATTCGGAGGGGCGGCACGCCGTACGTCCCCTCGGCGGGCCGCGGGGGCGAGCGGCCGTGGGCGGGGGTGAGCCGGGGCCGGGCCACGGTGCTCCGTGCCGGGCGTCGGTGCTCCGGGCCGGGCCCCGGTGTGCCGTGCACGGGCCGGGCGGTCGGCCTTGCCGGACAACAAGACGGCCAGAAATACTCTTGTCGTTGCCGGACCCCATGCTCCCGCGTCACACTCGCGTCAACAGGTGATCCAGAACCTGCGGCGGGGTCGCTGTCCTTCGCGGGTGGGTCGGGGGGCGGGCGCTCACGGTGATCGAACTGCGACCGGATACGCTGGCCAACGGTGGAGACAGCGACAGATCGACATTCAGTTTGATCGTCAGCAGACAGGAGTACCCCTCGTGACCGTCGTCGGGCCCTTCGGGCTGAGCGTGCGGGACCAGGCTCTTGAGGCCGATGTCCAGGCCGGGTTGGCGGCTGTCGAGGAGGGCCTGCTGGAGGCCACCAAGAGCGACGTGCCGTTCATCACCGAATCCGCGCAGCACCTCGTGCGCGCGGGCGGTAAGCGGTTCAGGCCGCTGCTGGTATCGCTGGCCGCCCAATTCGGTGACCCCTACAGCCCGGGCGTGGTGCCCTCCGCGGTCGTCGTGGAGCTGACGCATCTGGCGACGCTGTATCACGACGACGTGATGGACGAGGCCGATGTGCGCCGCGGTGTGGCCAGCGCCAACGCCCGCTGGGGCAACTCCGTCGCGGTGCTGACCGGCGACTTCCTGTTCGCCCGCGCCTCGCACATCCTCGCCGACCTCGGGCCGGAGGCGGTCCGCATCCAGGCCGAGGCGTTCGAACGCCTGGTGACCGGCCAGATCCTGGAGACCGCGGGCCCGCGCGACGGCCGCAACCCCATCGACCACTATCTGGACGTGCTCGCCGGCAAGACCGGCTCGCTGATCGCCGTCGCCTGCCGGTTCGGCGCGATGATGTCGGGCGCCGAGGAGTCGACGGTCAACATCCTCACCCAGTACGGCGAGCGGCTGGGCACCGCCTTCCAGCTGGCCGACGACGTGCTGGACATCGCCAGCGACTCGCATGAATCGGGCAAGACCCCCGGCACGGACCTGCGCGAGGGCATTCCGACGCTGCCCGTGCTGCATCTGCGGGCGCGCGCCGAGAGCGACTCCGGTACGCCCGAGGACCGTGCGCTGTGCGAGCTGCTGGCGGGCGACCTCACCGACGACGCCCGGCACGCCGAGGCACTGGCCGGCCTGCGCGCCCACCCTGCGCTCGAAGAGGCCCGCCGCGACACCGTGCGCTATGCACAGGAGGCCCGCGCGATGCTGGCGCCGCTGCCGTCCTGCACGGCCAAGTTGGCGCTCGAGGGGCTCTGCGACGCGGTGGTGCACCGGGCGGGCTGAGGTCTGCCTCCGGAGCCCGTCCCCCTCAACCCCTAGAGCCCGCCCCCGGATCCCCTAGGGAAAGATCAGACTCCCGTTGTACGGATTCCGCCCTCGGGTGACCGTGCGTCATACCTCAGCAGTAGGACGAGTTGCTCCCGCCGGGTGACGTTATCCGCGAGGCGATTTGGTGAGATGGAAACACCAGAGCGCGGCGGAGGGGCCACCATGAGCCCCAGGGGTGGACGAGTGGACAGCGCAGCAACCGCCGCATACGACGGAGGTAGGGCAGATGCCACGGAACGAACCGACACAGGGCACCGAAGGATGGGACGGGGAGCGCTCCCCGGGGCGCCGTAAGGCGGTGCGGTACGCCGTACCCGTCGCGGTGGCGGGGGTGGCGGCGGCCACGATCGGGCTGGTCCCGGCGTTCGCCGGCTCCGGTTCTCCGGACCTGCCGAAAATCTCGGCACAGGACCTGATAGCCAAGGTCGCCAAGTCGGATGTCCAGCAGCTCTCCGGGACGGTCCGGGTCACCACGGACCTCGGTCTGCCGTCCCTGCCCGGCGCCGGTGGCGGAGCGGGCGGCTTCGGCGGTGGCCAGGGCGCAGGGAAGGGCGAGGACGGTGCCTCCGCAGCGCCCCAGAACAAGCTGATGGAGCTGGCGTCCGGCGCGCACACGCTGCGCGTCGCGGCCGACGGCCCCGAGAAGCAGCGGGTGTCGATCGTCGACAAGGCCGCCGAGTACAGCCTGGTCCACAACGGCAACGAGCTCTGGGCCTACGACAGCGGCAGCAACACCGCGCTGCACAGCACCGCGCCCGCCGCCGGCCGGCACGGCAAGCAGCACCGGACGGCCGAGGGCCTCCCCGAGGGCCTGAAGAACGCCACCCCGCAGGACCTCGCGAAGCAGGCCCTGAAGGCGGCCGGTGACACGACCTCGGTCACCGTCGACGGCACCGCCAAGGTCGCCGGGCGGGACGCCTACCAGCTGCTGATCAAGCCCAAGCAGGCCGCCTCGACGGTCGGCTCGATCCGGGTCGCGGTGGACGCCGACAACGGCGTGCCGCTGAAGTTCACCCTGACCCCCAAGAGCGGTGGCGCGGCCGCCATCGACGTCGGCTACACCAACGTCGACTTCGCCAAGCCCGCCGCGAGCACGTTCTCCTTCACCCCGCCCAAGGGCGCCAAGGTCGTCGAGGGCGACAAGGCGCGGGCGACGGCGCAGCGCGAGCACGGCAAGGGCATCCGGTCCCACAAGGACGTGCAGGACGTCAAGAAGGACATGGGCGGGCTGAACGTCCTCGGCAAGGGCTGGACGTCCATCGCCACGATCAAGGGCGACGGCTCCGGCCTGCCCGCCGGCAAGGACCAGGGCGCCGGCAAGGACCAGGGTGCCGGCGGCGACGCCGGCAAGTTCCTGGACAGCATCGGCGAGAAGGTGAACGGCTCCTTCGGCTCCGGCCGGGTCTTCAGCACTCGCCTGGTCAACGCCCTGGTCACGGACCACGGCACGGTCTACGTCGGCGCCGTCGACAAGCAGGCCCTGATCGACGCGGCCAACGCCGCCAAGTAACGGGCCACCGCAGCAGCGCGGGACCGCCGTGCCACCCCTTTGCGGGTGGCACGGCGCGGCCCGTGAACCCATCCGTACGACGTTGGGGGAGCCGATGCCACAGCCGCCCGCCTCAGGGTCCGAGGGCGCCCGTCCGCCCGACGGCGGGCCCGGCTCCCGGACGGCCGGGGACCCGGCGATCGAGACGCGGGGGCTGACCAAGGCCTACCGCGGCGGCCAGCTCGCCGTCGACGGTCTCGATCTGGCCGTACCGCGCGGCAGCGTCTTCGGCTTCCTCGGCCCCAACGGCTCCGGCAAGACCACCACCATCCGCATGCTGATGGGCCTGATCGAAGCGAGCGCCGGCAGCGCCCGGGTGCTCGGGCAGCCGATGCCCGCCGCGGGCCGCCGGGTGCTCCCCAAGGTCGGGGCCCTCATCGAGGGACCGGCGCTCTACGGCTTCCTCAGCGGCCGGGACAACCTCCGGCGGTTCGACGCCGCCGACCCGCTCGCCGATCCCCGTACCCGTGCCGGGCGGGTCGGCCATGCACTGGAGCGGGTGGGCCTGGCCGCCGCGGCCGGCAAGAAGGCGCGCGCCTACTCCCTCGGCATGAAGCAGCGCCTCGGCCTGGCCGCGGCCCTGCTCCAGCCCCGTGAACTGCTGGTCCTCGACGAGCCGACCAACGGCCTGGACCCGCAGGGCATGCGGGAGATCCGCGCCCTGATCCGCGAACTGGCGGCGGACGGCACCACCGTCTTTCTCTCCTCCCATCTCCTCGACGAGATCGAGCAGGTCTGCACCCATGCCGCGGTGATGGCCCGCGGCCGGCTGATCACCCAGGGCACGGTCGCCGCTCTCTCCGCCACGGTCCTCGACTCGCGCGGCAACGGGCGGCTGACGGTGACCACCCCCGACACGGCCGACGCGGTCCGGGTCCTCAAGGAGCGCGGCCTGACCGGCCTCCAGGTCACCGACGACCGGGTGACGGGTGAACTCCCGGACGCGGAGGCGCCCATGGGCAGTCCGGAGGGCGGGGACCCGCCGGACCTGGCGGATCTCAACGCCGCGCTGGTGCACGCAGGTGTACGCGTCCGCGGCTTCGGTACGGACCGCGCCTCGCTGGAGGACGTCTTCGTGCAACTGACCGGGGAGGGCTTCGATGTCGCAGGCTGAAGCGGCGTCGCGCACGCCCCGACCGCTGTGGTCGCTGGGTCTGCTGCGCAGCGAGATCGTGACGACGTTCCGGCGCTGGCGCACTCTCGCGCTGCTGGCGGTGCTCGCGGGCGTACCGGTCCTGGTCGGCGTCGCCGTCAAGATCGAGACGGGCGACGGCGGGCCGGGCGGCGGTGGCGGCCCGGGCGGCCCGGCGTTCATCTCCCAGATCACCAACAACGGCCTCTTCCTGGTCTTCACCTCGCTCGCGGTGACGCTGCCGTTCTTTCTGCCGATGTCCATCGGCGTGATCGCGGGTGACTCCCTCGCCGGTGAGGCGCACGGCGGGACGCTGCGCTATCTCCTGGTGGCGCCCGCGGGCCGCACCCGCCTGCTGCTGGTCAAATACGCCACGACCCTGACGTTCTGTCTGGTGGGCACCCTGGTCGTGGCGCTGTCCGCGCTGGCGACCGGCGCACTGCTCTTCCCCCTGGGCGATGTCACCCTGCTCTCGGGTACGTCCGTGTCCTTCGGCGAGGGGCTGTTGCGGGCACTGGCCATCGCGGTCGCGGTCGCGCTGTCCCTCATCGGGGTGGCCGCCGTCGGCCTGTTCATCTCGGCGCTCACCACCAGCGGTATCGCGGCCATGGCGACCACGGTCGGTCTGCTGATCACCGTGCAGATCCTGGACACCCTCCCGCAGCTGCACGCCATCCAGCCCTATCTCTTCCCGCACTACTGGCTGTCGTTCGCGGACCTGCTCCGCGACCCCGTCTACTGGGACCAGCTGCAGAAGAACATCGGCCTGCAGGCGCTGTACGCCCTGGTGTTCGGCTCGGCCGCCTGGGCGCGCTTCACCACCCGGGACATCACGGTGTGATGCCGGGAGGCGGCGTCGCGGCCGGTGCGCCGGGGTTCTGCGCCGCCGCCGCTGCCCGGTCCGCTTCCGTCCCCTGCACGGCCCCGGCCGCGGCCGCCTCGCCCGCACGGGCCGCGGCGTCGGCCAGCGCCGCCCGCGCCCGCCGTGCCGTCCGCAGCGCATCCCAGGTCAGTACCGCCAGGGCCGCCCACACCAGAGCGAACCCGGCCCAGCGCTCCGGCGGCATCCGCTCGTGGAAGACGGTGAGCCCCAGCAGGAACTGAAAGGTCGGCGCCAGATACTGCATCATCCCGATCGTCGTCAGCGGCAGCCGCATCGCCGAGGCGCCGAAGCAGATCAGCGGCACCGCCGTCGCGATTCCGCAGCCCGACAGCAGCAGAGCCTGGCCCACCCCGCCGGTGGTGAAGCTGGACTCGCCGTGCAGTCCGAGGAAGACCACGAAGCCCAGCGCGGGCAGCGCCTGCAGGGCCGTCTCGGCGCTGAAGCCCTCGATCCCGTCGAGCTTGATGCCCTTTTTGGCCAGCCCGTACGTCGCGAACGAGAAGGCCAGCCCGAGCGCGATCCAGGGCACCTTGCCGTAGGCGGCGGTCATCACGACGACGGCGAGGAGGCCGATCCCCACCGCCGTCCACTGCAGCGGCCGCAGCCGCTCGCGCAGCACCAGCACGCCGAAGGCGATGCTGACCAGCGGATTGATGAAGTAGCCGAGCGAGGCCTCCAGGACGTGCCCGGCGTTGACCGCCCAGATGTAGAGAAACCAGTTCACCGAGATGACCAGGGCGCAGATCAGGATCAGCCCGAGCCTCTTGGGCTGCCGTAGCAACGGGCCGATCCACGACCAACGGCGCAGCACGGCCAGGATGACGACGGCGACGGGCAGCGACCACATCATGCGATGGGCCAGGATCTCGGACGGCGAGGCGGCGTCCAGCAGATGCCAGTAGAGCGGCAGCAGGCCCCACATGGTGTAGGCGGCGAGACCGTAGGCGAGTCCGACACGCTGATCGTTTCGAGGCTGCAAGGGGGACCTCCTGAGGGTGCTTCGCCGCCTCTGTGAAAGTAGCGCCGCCCGGCCCTGCTGTCATGCCTGTCTTGGCATACGGTCATGACAGGCCGGCCAAGTGGGGTGCGGGCCGGCCGGGCCGGGGGACATGGGCGAACCGAAGGCCCGCTCAGCGGGAGTACGGGAGCCGCTGCGGACCGGCAGGCCGTTTCAGACGGGGAGTTCCTTCAGCGCCTCCGCGATCGCCTCGGCGATCGGAGTGGTCGGGCGGCCGAGCAGCCGGGACAGCTCGCCGGGCGTCGCGGCGAGTTCGCCGCGGGCGATCCCCGCGTCCGCCTCGGCGACCATCTGCGCGCCCAGCGCCGCTGCCCCCGCCTCGACCATCAGCGCCACATACCGCTCCTGCGGCAGGTCCTGGTACGGGATCGTCCGGCCGGTCTGCCGGGACACCTCGGCCGCGTACTCGGCCATCGTCCAGGCGGTGTCGCCGCTCAGCTCGTACACCGTGTTCTCCTGGCCGCTGCCGGTGAGGACGACGGCGGCCGCCTCGGCGTAGTCCCGGCGCGCGGCGGTGGCCACCCGGCCGTCGCCGGCGCTGCCGACGACGGCGCCGGTCTTCAGGATGCCGGCCAGCGCACCGGTGTAGTTCTCGTGGTACCAGCCGTTGCGCAGCAGGCAGTACGGCACCCCGGACGCGAGCAGCGCCTGCTCGGTGGCGATGTGCTCCTCGGCGATGGAGAAGGTGGCGGTCGGCCCGCCCAGCACGCTGGTGTACGCCAGCAGCCCGACGCCCGCCTCCCGCGCGGCGTCGATGACGGCGCGGTGCTGGGTGAGGCGCCGTCCCGCCTCGTTCCCGGAGATGAGCAGCACCCGGTCGCCGGCCGCGAAGACTCCCTGGAGCGTCTCGGGCCGGCCGTAGTCCGCGATCTTGATCTCGACACCGCGGGCCGCGAGGCCGGCGGCCTTGGCGCGGTCACGGGCGAGCGCGACGAGATCGCCCGGTGCGGTGCGCCTCAGCAGCTCCTCGATGACGAGCCGGCCGAGTGCCCCGGTGGCACCGGTGACGACGATGCTCATGTCCTACCCCCTGGCGGTTGGGAAGCCGCCAGCATGGCACCCGCACCGGGCGCGCAGAAGGGACGCGCCCCGACGGATGCACACGGGGGATCCCGGGGACGCCGGTGGCGCGCGGCCGGTACGCCCATGGTGCCCAGCCGGTACGCCGATGGCGCGCGGCCGGAGCGGACCGCGGGGGCGCCGGAAACGCAAACGGGTGCCCGTACGGAACGCCCTGAGGCGTTCCGTACGGGCACCCGCGAGCGGTCCGGCGCACTCCCAGGGCGTACCCGCGAGGCGGCTACGCGCTCGGAAGTGTGGTGGACACCCTTCGGGCCGTCAGCCGACGACCGTCCAGGTGTCGTTGCCGGCCAGCAGGGCGCCGAGGTCGCCCTTGCCCTTCTGCTCGATGGCGTCGTCGAGCTGGTCGGACATCAGGGTGTCGTAGACCGGCCGGTCGACGCTGCGCAGGACCCCGATGGGGGTGTGGTGGAGCGTGTCGGGGTCGGCGAGCCGGGAGAGGGCGAAGGCCGTCGTGGGCGAGGGGTTGTGCGCGTCGTGCACCAGCACACCTCCCGTGCCCTCCTCCCGTACGTCGATGACCCGGAGGTCGCCGGTGGCCGGGTCGCGGACCACGCCCTTGGAGCCGAAGCCGTCGGGGGCCAGGGCGCCGAAGCGGATCGGCTGCCCGTGCTCCAGGCGGATGACGGCCTCCTCGGCCTTCTCCTTGTCCTTGAGGACCTCGAAGGCGCCGTCGTTGAAGATGTTGCAGTTCTGGTAGATCTCCACCAGCGCCGTCCCGGGATGGGCGGCGGCCTCGCGCAGCACCGAGGTGAGGTGCTTGCGGTCGGAGTCGACCGTGCGCGCGACGAAGGAGGCCTCGGCGCCGAGCGCCAGCGAGACCGGGTTGAACGGTGCGTCCAGCGAGCCCATCGGCGTCGACTTGGTGATCTTGCCGACCTCGGAGGTGGGGCTGTACTGCCCCTTGGTCAGACCGTAGATCCGGTTGTTGAACAGCAGGATCTTGAGGTTGACGTTGCGCCGCAGGGCGTGGATGAGGTGGTTGCCGCCGATGGAGAGCGCGTCGCCGTCGCCGGTGACGACCCACACGGACAGGTCCCGCCGCGAGGAGGCCAGGCCGGTGGCGATGGCGGGGGCGCGGCCGTGGATGGAGTGCATCCCGTAGGTGTTCATGTAGTACGGGAAGCGGGACGAGCAGCCGATGCCGGAGACGAAGACGATGTTCTCCTTGGCCAGGCCGAGCTCGGGCATGAAGCCCTGCACGGCGGCAAGGACGGCGTAGTCACCGCAGCCGGGGCACCAGCGCACTTCCTGGTCGGACTTGAAGTCCTTCATGGACTGCTTGGCGTCGGCCTTGGGCACCAGGGAGAGCGCCTCGATCTGCGAGGACCCCTCCGCGATCGTCTCAGTCATTGATGGCCTCCTTAAAGACCTCCGCGAGCTGCTCGGCCTTGAACGGCATTCCGCTGACCTGGGTGTGCGACTGTGCGTCGACGAGATACCTGGCACGCAGCAGAGTGGCGAGCTGTCCGAGGTTCATCTCCGGCACGATCACCTTCTCGTAACGCGCCAGGACCTCGCCGAGATTCCCCGGGAAGGGGTTCAGGTGGCGCAGATGAGCCTGAGCGATGCGCTCCCCGGCGCCCCGTACGCGCCGTACCGCCGCGGTGATCGGCCCGTAGGTCGACCCCCAGCCCAGCACCAGGGTGCCGGCGCCCCGGCCGCTGTCGTCGGCGGGGTCGTCGACCTCGATGTCCGGGACGTCGACGCCGTCGACCTTCGCCTGGCGGGTGCGCACCATGAAGTCGTGGTTGGCCGGGTCGTAGGAGATGTTGCCCGTGCCGTCCTGCTTCTCGATACCGCCGATACGGTGCTCCAGGCCCGGCGTGCCCGGCACCGCCCAGGGACGGGCCAGCGTCTGCTCATCGCGCTTGTACGGCCAGAACACCTCGGTGCCGTCCGCCTGCTGATGATTGGGTCCCGAGGCGAACTGGGTCCGCAGATCCGGCAGTTCGTCGACGTCGGGGATCCGCCACGGCTCGGAGCCGTTGGCCAGATACCCGTCGGAGAGCAGGAAGACCGGGGTGCGGTACGTGAGCGCGATCCGGGCCGCTTCCAGCGCCGCGTCGAAGCAGTCGGCCGGTGTCTTGGGCGCCACGATCGGCACCGGTGCCTCACCGTTGCGCCCGTACATCGCCTGCAGCAGGTCCGCCTGCTCGGTCTTCGTCGGCAGGCCCGTCGACGGCCCGCCGCGCTGGATGTCCACGATCAGCAGCGGCAGCTCCAGGCTGACCGCCAGACCGATCGTCTCCGACTTCAGCGCCACACCGGGCCCCGACGTGGTCGTCACCGCCAGCGCACCACCGAACGCGGCGCCCAGCGCCGCGCCGATCCCGGCGATCTCGTCCTCCGCCTGGAACGTGCGCACACCGAAGTTCTTGTGCTTGGACAGCTCATGCAGGATGTCGGAGGCCGGGGTGATCGGATACGAGCCGAGATACAGCGGCAGATCCGCCTGCCGGCCGGCCGCGATCAGCCCGTAGGAGAGCGCCAGGTTCCCGGAGATATTGCGGTAGGTGCCGGTCGGGAAGGCCTTGGTCGCCGGCGCGACCTCGTAGGAGACGGCGAAATCCTCCGTCGTCTCCCCGAAGTTCCAGCCCGCCCGGAACGCCGTGACATTCGCCTCCGCGATCTCCGGCTTCTTCGCGAACTTCGCCCGCAGGAACTTCTCGGTGCCCTCGGTCGGCCGGTGGTACATCCACGACAGCAGCCCCAGCGCGAACATGTTCTTGCTGCGCTCGGCCTCCTTGCGGGAGAGCCCGAACTCCTTGAGCGCCTCGATCGTCAGCGTCGTCAGCGGCACCGGGTGGACGTTGTAGGCCTCCAGCGACCCGTCCTCCAGCGGACTGGTCGCATATCCCACCTTCGCCATCGGACGCTTGGTGAACTCGTCGGTGTTGACGATGATGTCCGCGCCCCGCGGCACATCCGCGAGGTTCGCCTTCAACGCGGCCGGGTTCATCGCCACCAGCACATTCGGCGCGTCACCGGGCGTGAGGATGTCATGGTCGGCGAAGTGCAGCTGGAAGCTGGAGACACCCGGCAGGGTTCCGGCAGGCGCACGGATCTCGGCGGGGAAGTTCGGCAGCGTCGACAGGTCGTTACCGAACGACGCGGTCTCCGACGTGAACCGGTCACCGGTGAGCTGCATACCGTCACCGGAGTCACCGGCAAACCGGATGATCACCCGGTCGAGGCGTCGGACTTCTTTGCCTTCGCCGCCGTCACCGGAAGCGCGCTCATCCCCGACAAGCGCTGCGTCGGTCTGCTCGGCTGTGCTACTGACCTGGCTGGTCACTGCTTCGGACCTCCCTCGAGGGGTGCGGCGTCCCCGCCGGAGGCAGGGCTCGGGACGTGTGTCGTACTGACCGGTTGTCCCATAACCATCGTACGTGGGTAAGGGTGGCCTTCCCTGGGGCGCTCGCATGCTGGACGGCAGCATGAGACACCGATCTGGTGTGTTTTGTCATGAAATCACCACCCCCGGTGCCCCCTCATTCATGACGCTCCGGACTCCTCCATTGGTTCTACGGCCAAAGTCCTGGACCCCGGTGGAAAACGCCTCGGGCCACCCATCTGACAGGGTGTCAGGTGGTTAGGAGCTGAGGTAGGTGAGCACTGCGAGCACCCTGCGGTGATCCCCGTCACTCTGCGACAGGCCCAGTTTCAGGAAGATGTTGCTGACGTGCTTCTCGACCGCACCGTCGCTGACCACCAGCTGCCGGGCGATCGCGGAGTTCGTCCGGCCCTCGGCCATCAGCCCCAGCACCTCCCGCTCCCGGGGCGTCAGATGGGCCAGCACATCCTGCTTACGGCTGCGGCCCAGCAGCTGCGCCACCACCTCCGGGTCCAGCGCGGTCCCGCCCCCGGCGACCCGGACCACCGCGTCGACGAACTCCCGCACCTCGGCCACCCGGTCCTTGAGCAGATAGCCGATGCCCCGGCTCGACCCGGCCAGCAGCTCCGTCGCGTACTGCTCCTCGACGTACTGCGAGAGCACCAGCACCCCGAGGCCCGGGTGGTCCCGGCGCAGCCGGATGGCGGCCCGGACCCCTTCGTCGGTGTGCGTCGGCGGCATCCGTACGTCCGCCACCACCACATCCGGCAGCGCCCCCTCGTCCGCCAGCTCCCCGATCGTCTTGATCAGCGCCTCGGCGTCCCCCACACCCGCCACGACCTCGTGCCCCCGGTCGGTGAGCAGCCGGGTCAGGCCCTCACGGAGCAGCACCGAGTCCTCGGCGATGACCACCCGCACCTTGTCCTCCACGGCTCAGACTCCCCCATGCCTCATCGCATCCCACCCCTGTCGGCCTCCAGCATCCCAGCATCCGGACGACCGCGAGGTGGATGAGGGGATCAGGGGCGAAGAAACGGGCGGGAGGCGGGCGAGACGGCGGCCGGACGGGACGGGGCGAGTGGTGCTCGTGGCGCGTCTCCGGGTGCCGCACGGTCGAGGCGGGCCGTGCCCGGTCGAGGCGGGCCGTGGCACCCCCGCACGGCAGCTCCGTCGTCACCCCCGCCACGGCAGTTCTGCGGTGATGCAGGTCGGGCCGCCGGCGGGGGAGTCCACTATCAGCAGGCCGTCGACGGAATCCAGCCGCTCGGCGAGGCCGGCCAGGCCGGTGCCGGACCCGGTGTGCGCGCCGCCCCTGCCGTTGTCCGTGACCAGGACCATGATCCGGTCCGCGGCGTGCCAGACGTCCAGCGTCGCGCTGGTGGCCTGGGCATGTGCGGAGACGTTCTGCAGCAGCTCGGAGGCGGTGAAGTACGCGATGCCCTCGATCGCGGCGGCCGGCCGGTGATCCAGGTCCACGGTCACGGTCACCGGAACCGTGCACCGCGCGGACAGGGCCGACAGCGCCGGGCCGAGACCCCGGTCCGTGAGGATCGCCGGGTGGATCCCGCGGGCCAGATCGCGCAGCTCCTGGAGCGCGATCTTCACCTCGCCGTGCGCCTCGTCCACCATCTTCGCGGCGGCCTCCGGATCCTCCGCCAGCTTCGACCTGGCCAGGCCCAGGTCCATGGCGAGCGATACCAGCCGGGCCTGCGCGCCGTCGTGCAGATCACGCTCGATGCGCCGCAGATCGGCCGCCGCGGTGTCCACCGCCACCCCGCGGTCCGACTCCAGCTGGGAGACCCGGGTGGCGAGGGCGGAGGGTCCCAGCAGGCCATGGACCATGACCCGGTCCATCTGCGTCAGCCCGTGGATCACCCACGGTCCGGCCAGCACCAACAGCAGCCCGACCCCGCAGGTGACCGCGGTCTCCGCCGGGGTGTCGAGATAGGCGCCGTTGCCGCGGCCGTCACCCCACAGCTGGATGCCCGACCGGCCGACGTACGCGGGGAACGTCCACCGCCACAGCGGATAGGTCAGCAGCCCCCAGCCGAGCGTCCAGAACGTCACCGAGAAGATGAAGGAGAAGAGCGCCCACGGGAAGTGCAGCAGGGAATAGAGAAGGTGCCGCCAGGACGCCCCGCTCTTCAGTACGGCCCCGACCCACCCCATCAGGCTCGGCTTGGCGGGCCGGACGGGCTCCGGATCGTCGACGTCCAGCCTCAGCAGTGTGCGGGCCCGCGCACGCTCCAGGCCGCCCAGCGCACGGACGCCGGCCAGACCGCCCGCCAGCACCGGGATGCCGAGGAACGTGACCAGCAAGCCGGCGCCCAGCGAGATCACCACCGTCGCGTAGGTGAACATCACGATGGACAGAGGGAGGCTGAGGAGGAGGTACAGGAACTCCCGCCAGGTGCGCCCGGAGAACGGGGCGCGCAGCCCCTCGGGCACACGGGAGCCGCGGGGATGCGGTGCGTATGCGATTTCCATCGTCTCGTCGTCCGTTCTGCCGGATGCGGTCCTTGCCCTGTCGGAGCCGCTGCCCGAACTGCAGCCGTGCGGCTCTTTCCGCTACGACAAGGGTCCGCGGCCGGCGTCCCCCGCACCATGAGGGACTTCGCAGTCTTCGCCTGGGGTTTTCCCCACCCCCGGACCTGAGGCCGCCACCACCCTCCCCCGGCCGGGCGGCAAACGGCCCGGTCGGACGGCCCGTCAGCGTCCCTCCGCCCCGGCCTTCGACGTCGCCCTCGATGCCGCCTGCGCCCCCGCTCCCGATGCCGTCCGCGCCCGCCACGGCAGCTCCGCCGTCACCCGCGTGGGCCCGCCCACCGGCGAATCCAGCACGAACAGCCCGTCCACCGACCCCAGTCGCTCGGCGAGCCCGGCCATCCCGCTGCCGCCGTCCAGCCGCGCCCCGCCCTTCCCGTCGTCGGTCACCTGGATCAGCAGCCGGCCGCCCGCCCATCGCCCACCACCGCCCTGGTCCGTGCGCTCTGCGGGCCCACCCCCCTCGACCCGCCACACCTCGACGGACGCCTGCCGCGCCGCACTGTGCTTGGAGATGTTCTGCAGCAGTTCGGAGACCGTGAAATAGGCGATGCCCTCGATGGCGGGCGCGGGCCGCTCGTCCAGGTCCACGACCGTGGTGGCGGGTACCGTGCAGCGCCCGGCCAGCGAGGCCAGGGCGGGGCCCAGCCCCCGGTCGGTGAGGATCGCCGGATGGATGCCCCGGGCCAGATCCCGCAGCTCCTGCAGCGCCAGCTTCACCTCGCCGTGCGCCTCGTCGACCATCGCCGCCACGCTTGCGTCGGACTGGCCCTCCAGCAGTTTCTCCTTCGCCAGGCCGAGCCCCATGGCGAGCGCCACGAGCCGGGCCTGCGCGCCGTCGTGCAGGTCGCGTTCGATGCGCCGCAGATCGGCGGCCGCGGTGTCGGTGACCGTCACCCGGTCCGACTCCAGCTCGGCGATCCGCCGCTCCAGCTCGTCGGAGGGCGAGAGCAGGCCGCGCACCATCGCCCGGTCCACGTCCGTCAGCCAGCGCGCCAGCCACGGCAGCGCCGGCCACGCCACGAAGAGCGAGACCAGAGTGACCGTGAAGGTGAACACGGCCCAGGGCAGCCGGATGAACGCGAACAACGCATGCCGCCAGGCGACCGGGTCCTTCAGGCACGTCCACAGCCAGGGCAGGAAACCCCGCTCCCGGGCCCGCAGCGGACTCGGTTCGGGCACCCGCACTCCGAGCAGCACCCGCGCTCGCGCCCGTTCCAGCTTCCCGTACTTCCGGCACACCACCAGGCCGCTCGCCAGCAGCGGCAGCCCGATCACGGTGACGGCCAGCCCGATCCCGAGGGTCAGCCAGACCACCAGCACCACGAACCCGACGACGTCCAACGGGAAATTGGACAGCAGGTACGCGATCTCCCGCCACGTCGTGCCGCTGAGCGGCCCTCTGGGGGGCGGTGAGACACCGTCAAAGGCGTCATCAGCAGCATCGGCACCGGGCCGGGAACTCTCCGTCATGCGCCCAGCCTGCCCGGCCGCCGCTCCGCGTGCCATGGGGTGGCTGGGGTGATGGGGGTGGGGTTTTCCCCACCAGCCGCCGTCGGCCGTGCTGGACACCGTGTCGGAGGGGGGCCGTATCGTGTCGCGCGAGGAAACGTGAGGGGGAGCGGGCGATGGCGCGGGATGACGACAGCCAGGTGCCGGAGTCCGTTTCCGCGCGCAGCAGCAGGCCGCGGGAGGCGTGGATGCCCGGGCGGCGGCGGACGCTGCGGGGTCCGGATGAGAATCTGGGCAAATTCTTCGGGAGCAGCTCCCCGGCAGCCGTGGTGCGTGCCGGTCGTGCGGAGCGGTCGTTCCTCACGGGCAAGCCGGCCGACGGTTCGTGGCATCCCGGAGCAAGTCCAACTGGCAGCAACGCAGGGGCCGCGGCGGCATGGTGAGTGTGAGTTCGGGGATGGATTCGGCGCCGGCCGTGCGGGGCTCCATGGACGAGGTCCCCGACGATCTGGCAATACGCAGTCGGCGCTGGGGCCGGCGGAGCCGGACGTGGACGGCCGGCGCGGCGAGCGTGCTGTTGGCGCTGGTCGCCGGGGCCGTGGCGGCGAGTGGGTACGGGGCGGGCCGGGCCGCGCTCTGGACCGGTGTCGCCGCGGTGCTCGCCGCGGCCGGTGGAGTCGCCGGCGGATGGCTCGGACGGCGTTCCCTGGGCGCCGCACTGCTCGTATGGGGCGGCGCGCTCGGCGTGCTCACGTCCTGGCAGGCCGCCTCGACCGGCACGGTGCGGCTGGCTGCCGTGGGGCTGACCGTCGCGGTCGCGCTCGCGCTGCTCGGGGTCTGCACGGAGCTGGGGCGCGGCGGACTCGTCGCCGCGGCGACGGTGGCGCTCGCGGTGGGAGCCTGGGAGGCCGGGCTGGCGCTGACCAGCCCGGCCCGTACGGGAGTCGCGCTCGGCGTGGTGTCGGTGCTGGTGCTGGGCCAGCTGCCCCGACTGGCGTTGACGGCGGCCGGGTTGACCCGGCTCGACGACCAGCGGTCCGGCGGCACCCCGGTGAGCCGGCACCAGGTCGTGACCGCCCTCGGCGCGACACATCGTGGTCTCGCGCCGGCCACTGTCGCCATGGCGGCCTCCGCGGGCGCGGCGGGCGTGCTCGCCGCGGGCCCGGGGGACGGCTGGTCGGTCGCCGCCGCGGTCCTTCTGTGCGTGGTGATGCTTTCGCGCGCACGTGCCTATCCCCTGACGGTCGAGGTCGTCGCCCTGCTGGCGGCCGGTGCGGCGGTGGGGGTGAATCCGGTGCTGCGGTGGGCGGCGGACGCGGACGATCCCTCGGGCGCGCTCGCTGTGCTGTGCGTACTGGCGGTGCTGCCGCTGGTGGTGCTCGCGGTGCGTGTGCCGGAGCACCTTCAGGTCCGGCTGCGCCGGCTGATGAACCTCGTCGAGTCGGTCAGCGTGGTGGCGCTGATCCCGGTCGCCCTCGGGGCGTTCGGGGTCTACAGCCGGCTGCTGCACACGTTCTGAACTGGAAAGGCGGCCACGGGACCATGTCAGCAGAGGGATCCAAGGGACCGAGCGGGCCGGGTGGACCTGTGCCGGGAGACCGGCAGCACGATCTGCCGCACGACCTCGGCGGAGCCGCGATGACCCCAGGAACGTCCGCGGGAACGGGCGGCACGGCGAGCGGCTCTGCCACGCCCGCCCCCGGGAGCGCGCCGGCCACGCCCGCTCCCTCGGAGGCGACCGTATGGGACACCCCGCTGACGGTGCGGACGGAGTCGACCGTTCCGGATGCCGCTGCCGCGCCCGTAGCGCCCGCACCGATGCCCGCGCCCTCCGCCATGCCGGGCACCGGCGGTGCGGTGGTCCCGCCGCTGCCCTCCGCTCCGCCGCCGGCACCGGACACCGCTGCCCTACGGGACGGCGTGCCGGCCGCCCATGCCGCACCCGGCTCCCTGGCCGCTCCCGGCTCCCTGCCCACTGCCGTTCCGCAGCCGCAGCCGCAGCCCGTACCGGAACCGGCCCCGCCGTCGGCCTCCTACACCGCACCGGCCCCCCACACCACGCCGCCCCCGTCCACCGCCGCGGTTCCTTCCGCCTCCGTGCACACGCCCACCCCCGTGCGCAGGTCCGGCCCCACTCCCGTCTCGGTACCGCTGATGCCGCCCGAGCTGGACGCCCTGCGGTCCAAGCCGCGGCACGGGGAGTCCGTCGCGCAGCGCGCGGGGCGGGCCGTCCGGCGGGCGATCGCGTCGTCGCCCGCCGCGGAGACCGCCGCCCTCACAGAGACCGCGTACGCCATCCAGCAGCCGGTGGCGACCGGCCGGCAGATCTCCGTGACGAGCATCCGGGGCGGTGCGGGCAAGTCCACCGTCGCCGCACTGCTGGCCCTCACCTATGCCCACTACCGCGCCGATCCGGTGCTGGCGATCGAGGCCGATCCGGCGCTCGGCACACTGCCGCACCGGCTGGGTGCGCGGGAGGTGCGCTGGTCGGGCACCGACCTGGCGCAGATAGTGGATCCGTCGATGCTGATCACGGACCTGACGGGCTATCTGATTCCGTTCCCCGGAGGCGGCTGGCTGCTGCCCGGCAGCCAGGGCGCCATCGGGACGAGGCTGGACATCGACACCTACCGGGTGGTGATGACGTCCCTGCGCCGGTACTTCGCCACCACCGTCGTGGACTGCGAGACGCTGCCTGCCGAGGTCGCGCGTACCGCGCTGGTGACGACGCAGGCGCGGGTGCTGGTATCCCCGGCCACCCCGGAGGGGGTGACGGCCACCCGCTCGGTACTGGACTGGGTCGGTGGGCTCCACCCCGGCATGCTGCCGACGACGGTGGTGGTCCTCAGCCATGGGTCCCCCGATTCCGGACTGGAGCTGCGCAAGGCCACCGAGCATCTGAGCATCGGCGGCGCGACGGTGCTCCCGCTTCCGTACGACCGCCATCTCGCGGCGGGCGGTGCGATCCGCACGGAGCTGCTCGGCGAGCGGACGCTGCAGGCGGCGGCGCGGATCGCGGCCGAGGCGATGAACCGGGCCGTCTCCCGCGGACCGGGCCGGCAGCGTACGGACCGGAGCACACCGGCGACCCCCGGCAGCGACCGGCCAGGGCCGGACGCCCACCCCTCCGCCCCAGGCCCTTCCATGCCATACGCGGCCCCCTACCCGTCAGGGCCGGCCCGTCCCACGCCCTACGAAGCCTCCTCGGCCCCGGGTGACCCCACGCCGTACGGAGCCCCTGCCGCCTACGGAGCCCCCTCGTACGGAGCCCCTTCGTACGGAGCCCCTGCCGCCCCGGGTAACGCCGTGCCCCACGGACCTCCCGCCGCCCCTGGGAATCCCACGCCTGACGGTGGCCACTTCGCCCCCGTCCATCCGGCCCCCGTCCACCCCCACGGCGGGCCGCCCCGGTGACCGCGCGCACAGTCACCGGACCGCCCGTGGAACCGCCCGTCCGTCCGCTTTTTGAGACACCTGCTGAGACAACCGGCCCCGCCGTCTACGCTGCCTGCCGCCCAGGTAGGGCGAAGTAGGGACAACCCCACCGTCCGCGACGATGCGGCTGCTCACCGCGGCCGGGGCAGGGCCTAGACTCCGGTCCGTACAGATCGTCGAAGTCGTTGAACAAGCGCAGTCAGGGAGCGAGGGGCGGACGTGCTGGACGCGACCGTACGGACCACCGTCGCCGCGGACTACTTCCAGGGCTACTCGGTCGTCGGGATCATCGGCGTGATCGGGGTGCTCTTCGTCGCCGTGGCCTTCGGTGCCGGGCGGCTGCTGCGGCCCGTGGTGCCGACGCCCGAGAAGCTGTTGACTTATGAGTGCGGCGTGGACCCCGTCGGCGAGGGCTGGGCGCACACCCAGGTCCGCTACTACGTGTACGCCTTCCTCTACGTCATCTTCGCCGTCGACTCGATCTTCCTGTTCCCTTGGGCAACGATCTTCGCCGCCCCTGGTTTCGGTGGTGTGACGCTGGTGGAGATGTTCATCTTCCTCGGCTTCCTCGCCATCGGCCTGCTCTACGCATGGAAGAAGGGCGTCCTGGAATGGACGTGACCCCCGCCTCCCCCAGCTCCGCAGCCGCGTCCGAGGGCGCTGCCCCGCAGTTCCTGCCGGAGCCGCAGCGCCTGGGCACCCTTGCCCGGCTCGCGCCCGAACCGATGAAGGTGGTCCTCAACTGGGGCCGCCGCTACAGCCTCTGGGTCTTCAACTTCGGCCTCGCCTGCTGCGCCATCGAGTTCATCGCCGCGTCCATGGCGCGGCACGACTTCATCCGGCTCGGCGTGATCCCGTTCGCGCCCGGCCCGCGCCAGGCCGACCTGATGGTCGTCTCCGGCACGGTCACCGACAAGATGGCGCCCGCGGTCAAGCGGCTCTACGAGCAGATGCCGGAGCCGAAGTACGTCATCTCCTTCGGGGCCTGCTCCAACTGCGGCGGCCCCTACTGGGACTCGTACTCGGTCACCAAGGGCGTGGACCAGATCATTCCGGTGGATGTGTACGTACCGGGCTGCCCGCCGCGTCCGGAGGCGCTGCTGCAGGGCATCCTCAAGCTTCAGGAGAAGATCGCGCGCGAGTCGCTGGGGGAGCGGTACGCGAAGGGCGGCGCGCCCCGGCCGTCCGCGGCCGCGCTGCGCAGCGGGCTGGTCACGCCGCCCGCGCCGAAGCCGGCGGATGAGCCGAAGGCGGCGGGGGAGGAGCCCCGATGAGCGAGCAGCCGGAGCAGCCTCAGCAGCCGGAGCCGCAGCCGGAGCCGCAGGCGGAGACCCCCGAGCAGGCGGAGACCCCCGAGCAGGCGGAGACCCCCAAGCAGCCGGAACAGCCGGTCGCCGAGCCGGTCGTCGGCTGGCTGCCGCGGCCCGCGAGCGAGATCTTCGGTACGGGGGCGGCGGCCGAGCTGGCGTACGACGTGCTGACCGTCGATGTCCCTGTGGACGGCTGGCTCACGGCACTGACGGCCGCCCGCGACGACCTCGGCTGCAGCTACTTCGACTGGCTGAGCGCCGTCGACGAGCCCGGCACCGGCTTCCGGATCTGTGCACATCTCGCCGATGTGGCGCGGCCCGGCACCGTCCACCGGCTGATCGTGCGGACGACCGTGCCGCACGACGCGGCCGTGCTGCCCACCGCCGTCGGTGTGTACGCGGGCGCGGGCTGGCACGAGCGGGAGACCCACGAGATGTTCGGTGTCGACTTCACCGGCCATCCGCACCTCGTCCCGCTGCTGCTCCCGGACAACTTCGAAGGGCACCCGCTGCGCAAGGACTTCGTGCTGGCGGCGCGGGTCGCCAAGGCATGGCCGGGCGCCAAGGAGCCGGGCGAGGCTGCGGCGCACGGCGGGCCCAAGCGCCGTCAGATGCTGCCCCCGGGCGTCCCGGACCCGAACGAGTGGGGCCCGCTGAAGGGCCAGCTGCCGCCTGCGCCCGCGCGTCCGGCGCGGGGTGCGCGGGCGGCCGGCGGCGCACGCGCGGCCGGCGCTGCCGGTGCGGCCGCGGGCGAGCGTCCGGCCCGGCGTACGCGTTCGGCGAGCGAGGGTTCGGCCGGTCAGCGGCAGACGGCGGGGGAGGGGACCGAGACCCCGGCGGCCGAGGCACGTCCCGAGCGCCCGGCGCGCCGTACGCGTTCGGCGAGCGAGGGCTCGGCCGGTCAGCGGCGGGCGGCGGAGGCGGCTGCGGCGGAGGAGACGGCCGGGGCGACCCCGACCGAGGGGACACCTGAGGCGACCTCGCCCCAGGAGGCCCCGTCGGCGGCGGTCCCGGCCGAGGAAGCCCCGGCGGCGGCCCCCTCGAAGGAGGCGGCCCCGCGTTCCTCGGACGCGCCCTGGCACCACGCCCGTCCGGCCTTCGACGAGCAGGAGAAGACGGCAGCGCCCCAGGAGCAGAAGCCGGAGAAGACGGCAGCGCCCCAGGAGGAGAAGGCCGCGCCGGACGAGCTGGCGGCACCGGACGAGCAGGCCGCAGCGCCCGGGAACAAGGCGGAGCCGGAGCCCACGGCCGCACCGGAGCCGAAGCCGGAAGCGGGTCCGAAGCCGGAGGCGGCTGCGAAGCCGGAAGCGGCACCGAAGCCGCAAGCCGGCCCGGCACCGAAGCCGCGATCCGGCCCGGCACCGGAGCCGGCAGCGGAGTCCGCCCCCGAGCCGGACCCCGCCCCCGCTCCCGAGCCCCGACAGGACACCCCTCACGACCCGGCAGGAGGCGACACCCCATGAGCGAGGCTCTCGACACCGCGCTGCGCCTGCTCGCCGTCTTCGCCGTCTTTCTGGTCTTCCCCCTGGTCATCGGGCAGACCGAGCACAAGGTCATGGCCCATATGCAGGGCCGGCTCGGACCCATGTACGCGGGTGGGTTCCACGGCTGGGCGCAACTCGTCGCCGACGGTGTGAAGTTCGCGCAGAAGGAAGACATCGTTCCGGCCGGCGCCGACCGGCGGATCTTCCAACTCGCGCCCGCCGTCGCCCTGTTGCCGTACCTCCTGGTCCTGGTCGCCATCCCGGTCGGCCCGCACAATGCCGTGGGACAGGCCCTGGACGCGGGGATCTTCTTCGTCCTCGCCGTCATGGGCGTCGGCGTGCTCGGCTCACTGATGGCGGGCTGGGCCTCGGCGAACAAGTTCTCGCTGCTCGGCGGTCTGCGGACGGCCGCGCAGCTGCTCGCGTACGAGCTGCCGATGCTGCTCGCCGCGGCCTCCGTCGCGATGGCGGCGGGCACGCTCTCCCTGCCCGGCATCGTCGAGGCCTTCCACTGGTGGTGGGTGCCGTGGCAGATCGTCGGCGGCGTGGTCTTCTTCACCGCGGGGCTCGCCGAGCTGCAGCGGCCGCCGTTCGACATGCCGGTCGCCGACTCGGAGATCATCTTCGGTGCGTACACCGAGTACACCGGACTGCGCTTCGCGCTCTTCCTGCTCGCCGAATACGCCGGCATCGTCGTCCTCTGCGCGCTGACCTCCGTCCTCTTCCTCGGCGGCTGGCACGGTCCGTTCGGTGCCGACGGCCTGGGCTGGCTGTGGACGCTGCTGAAGACCGTGATCCTCGCCTTCGGCGTCATCTGGCTGCGGGTGACCTACCCGCGGCTGCGCGAGGACCAGCTGCAAAAGCTCGCCTGGACGGTCCTCATCCCGCTCTCGCTCGCCCAGATCGCCCTCACCGGCGTCATCAAGGTGGTGATCTCGTCATGAGCTTCCCCGGTTCCGGCCTCGCCAAGGGGCTGGCCGTCACCCTGCGGACGATGACGAAACGATCGGTCACCGCGCAGTACCCGGACGTCCAGCCCGACCTCCCGCCCCGTACCCGTGGCGTCATCGGGCTGTTCGAGGAGAACTGCACGGTCTGCATGCTGTGCGCCCGTGAGTGCCCGGACTGGTGCATCTACATCGACTCCCACAAGGAGACGGTGCCGCCGGCCGCCCCCGGGGGCCGGGAGCGCAGCCGCAATGTGCTGGACCGCTTCGCGATCGACTTCGCGCTGTGCATGTACTGCGGGATCTGCATCGAGGTGTGCCCCTTCGACGCGCTCTTCTGGTCACCGGAGTTCGAGTACGCCGAGACGGACATCCGCGATCTGACCCATGAGCGCGACAGGCTCCGCGAGTGGATGTGGACGGTGCCCGAACCGCCGGCGCTCGACCCGGCGGCCGAGGAACCCAAGGAGCTCGCCGCCGCCCGTAAGACGGCGGACAAGCTCGCCGCCCAGCAGCAGGCCGAAGCCGAGGCGGCCCAGGCCGTGGACCCGACAGCGGACCAGAACCGACCGGACACCCCAGGGGAGGGAACGTGACGCTCGCCGCCACCGCAGCCGGCCATGGCTTCCTGTCGCCCACCGGTGTCGAGATCGCCTTCGTCCTCGTCGGTATCGCCACCCTCGGCGCGGCCGTCATCACCGTCACCACCCGGCAGCTGGTGCACGCCGCCCTTTGGCTGGTCGTCGCCCTCGGCGGGATCGCCGTCGAATATCTCCTGCTGACGGCCGAGTTCATCGCCTGGGTGCAGGTGCTGATCTACGTCGGTTCCGTCGTCGTCCTCCTGCTCTTCGGGCTGATGCTCACCAAGGCGCCCATCGGCCGCTCCCCGGACGCCGATTCGGGCAACCGGTGGGCCGCGCTCGCGGTGGCCCTCGCCTCGGCCGCGGCCCTGGTGTGGGTCGTCGTGGACGGCTTCCGCGCCACCTGGGTCAACCTCGACGGCGCCGCCCAGGGCTCTACCGAGGTCTCCGGGCGCAGCCTCTTCCAGTACTGGGTGCTGCCCTTCGAGGCGCTGTCCGTGCTGCTGCTGGCCGCGCTCGTCGGGGCGATCGTGCTGTCCCGCAAGACGGGGGACGACGTGCCCGCGGCAGCGGCGGGCCTCAAGAACAGCGCCTCCCGTGCCCCCGCCCCACGAGAGGAGCAGCGCTGATGCATCTCGCCTACCCGGCCGTCCTCGCCGTCCTGCTCTTCTGCACCGGGCTGTACGGCGTGCTCGCGCGCCGCAACGCGGTCCTGGTGCTGATGTCCGTCGAGCTGATGCTCAACGCCGTCAACCTCAACCTCGTCGCCTTCGACGTCTGGCTGCGCGACACCCTGCACACCGGCCAGGCGCTCACCCTCTTCACCATCGCCATCGCCGCCGCCGAGATCGGCATCGGCCTGGCGATCGTGCTGCTCGTCTACCGCAACCGCGGCAGCTCCGACATCGACCGGCTCCGCGACCTCGCCGAGAAGACGGGCGCCGCGGACGGGGACCCGCAGCCGGACACCACGGCGGAGGCCGCCGCGTGACCCTCACGACCACCGCCGTTCTCGTTCCCCTCCTGCCCTTCCTCGGTGCCGTCGCCGGTCTCCTCGTGGGACGCAGCGCGCCCGGCTTCGTCCGGCCGCTGGCCGTGCTGCCGACGCTGGCCGCGGCCGCGCTCACCGTGTCCGTCGCCATCGGACAGGACGGCGGACCGGCCACCGACGTCGCCACCCGGCTCACCCCCACCGGCTCGATCCCCATCGACCTGGCCCTGCACATCGACGGCTTCGCCGCGCTGATCGCCGTCCTGGTCGGTGTCGTGGCGACCTGTGTGCAGATCTACTCCACCGGCTATCTGCGCGACGACCCCCGCTACCCTTCCTACGCCGCGCTGGTCTCGCTCTTCACGTCCGCGATGCTGCTGGTCGTCTACACCGGCGACCTGATGGTGCTGCTGGTCGGCTGGGAAGTCATGGGCATCTGCTCCTACTTCCTCGTCGGCCACTACTGGGAGACCGAGGCCGCACGCGCCGCCTCCCTCAAGGCCTTCCTCGTCACCAAGCTCGGCGACGTCCCCTTCCTCTTCGGCATCTTCGCGCTGGCCGCCGACGCCGGAACGTTCCGCATCACCGGCATCCTCGGGTCCGTCACCGCCGGCGGCCTCGACCACCCGACGCTGATCGCGCTGCTGCTGCTCGCCGGTGTCGCGGGCAAGTCGGCGCAGTTCCCGCTGCACACCTGGCTCCCGGACGCGATGGCCGGCCCGACGCCCGTCTCGGCGCTGATCCACGCCGCGACGATGGTGGCGGCCGGTGTCTATCTCGTGGCCCGTCTCCTCCCCGTCTTCGCCGCCTCCGCGGCCGCGTTGGTCGTGCTCGCCGTCATGGCCGCGATCACCATGGTCGGCTCCGGGCTGGCCGCGCTGGCCCAGGACGACATCAAGCGCGTCCTGGCCTACTCGACGGTCGGCCAGCTCGGCTACATGCTCGGCGCACTGGCCGTCGGCGACCGCGGCGCCGCCGTCTTCCACCTCCTCTCACACGGCGCGTTCAAGGCCCTCCTGTTCCTCGGCGCCGGCGTGATCATTCACGCCGCGGGCACCAACTCGCTGGCCGCCATGTCCCGGATGAGCGGTCTGGCCCGGCGCATCCCGGACGCCTACTGGACCGTGACCGTCGCGCTGCTCGCCCTCGCCGCGATCCCGCCGTTCGCCGGTTTCTTCTCCAAGGAAGCCGTCCTGGGCGCCGCCGAACACGCCGCCCTCGGTGACGCGCGGGGCATCCCCGGCGCGGTCGGCTGGACCGTGCTGGTCTCCGGACTGCTCACCGCCCTCCTCACCGCGGCCTACGCCGCCCGCCTGTGGCTGCTGGCCTTCAAGGGCAAGGGCGCCGAAGCCGCCGATCACGGCCCGCAGCCGGTCGCCATGAACGCCGTCCTGTGGGTGCTCTTCGTCCCGACCGTCGCGCTCGGCCTCGGCGCCCCCTTCCTGCCCGGCTGGTTCGACGGGCGTTCGCTGGCGCCGACCCTGACCACCTCCGTCCTGGGCACCGGTATCGCCCTCGTCGGCGGCCTGGTCACCTATGCGGCCTGGCGGCACACCACCGCGCTCGCCGCCCGTACCCCCCTCGGCGCGGTCGTCGCCGCTCCGGACGCCGGCCCCGCGATCGCCGAGGAAGTGGCCATCGACACCCACGCCCCGGTCTACGGCGACAACGCCGGCGCCCCGGACCCGGCCGACCCCGGACGCCTCCTGCTGGGCCCGCTGCACCGCCATGCGGCGGTCGGCTTCCACCTCGACGCCGTCTACTCCGTCCTCTTCGTCCGGCCCGTACGTGCCGCCGCCTCGCTCGTGCGCTTCCTCGACCGCGAGGTCGTCGACACCTACGTCCGCGGCGCGGGCGCCGCCCCCCGCCTGCTGGGCGCCGCGGTCCGCCGCGCCCAGACCGGGAATGTGCAGACCTACCTCGCTGCGCTGCTCGCGGGCTCGCTCGTCCTGGCCGTCGCCGCCGTCCTCGTCGCTACGGGCACGGGAGCCTGACCGATGCCGCAATCCGCTGGTGCACGCACCCCGCACCCCCAGCCGACACCCCTCGCGGCCGGGCTCGCCGGAGCCGAAACCCTGAGGAGGGCCTGACCCGTGAACCCCACCGCTCTGCAGTACCTCCTCGCGGCGGTCGTCGTCCTCCCCCTGCTGGGCGCGGTCGGCGCCCTGCTCCCGGCGCCCCCCGGCCTCCGGGGCCGCAACCCCGACCAGGCCGTACTGCGCCACGGCGTGACCGCCACCGGCGTCGTGCTCGCCGCCGCCCTCGCGCTGGCCGTCGGCTTCGACCACGACCACCCGGCCCGTATGCAGGCCACCACCGACATCAGCTGGATCCCGGCGCTGGACATCCGCATCCACCTCGGCGTCGACGGCATCTCGCTCCCCCTTGTCGTGCTGACCGCGCTGCTGACCTTCCTCTGCGCGCTCTACAGCTACTTCCACATGCCAACGGGCCCGTCTCCCAAGGCATTTGTGGCCCTGCTGCTCACCCTTGAGGCCGGCACCCTCGCCACCTTCGCCGTCCTCGACCTGATGCTGTTCTTCCTTGCCTTCGAGATGGTCCTCATCCCGATGTACTTCCTCATCGCCCGCTGGGGCGGCGCGGGGAAGCAGGCGGCGGCCTGGAAGTTCATCCTCTACACGCTGCTCGGCTCCGTCGTGATGCTGCTCGGTCTCCTCCTCATCGGCGTGAAATCCGGCACGTTCGACATGGTGGCACTCGCCACTGACAACGGCCCGAAAGCCCAGCTCAGCCACACGGTTCAGCTGCTCGCGCTGCTCGCCATCGGCATCGGACTTGCCGTCAAGTCCCCGATGTGGCCGCTGCACAGCTGGCTGCCCGACGCGCACACCGCCGCCCCCACCGTCGGCTCGGTGCTCCTCGCAGGCGTCCTGCTGAAGATGGGCACCTACGGGTTCGTGCGGATCGCGCTGCCCATCACGCCCGAGGGCATGCACACCTTCGCGCCGTACCTCGCCGCGCTGGCCGCCGTCGGCATCATCTACGGCTCGCTCGCCTGCCTCGCCCTCGTACGCAAGGGCGCCAAGGGCGACCTCAAGCGCCTGATCGCCTACAGCTCCGTCGGCCACATGGGCTTCGTGCTGCTCGGCATCGCCAGCATGACCCCCACCGGCGTCAACGGCGCGCTGTTCGCCAACGTCGCCCACGGCCTGATCACCGGCCTGCTCTTCTTCCTCGTCGGCGCGCTCAAGGACCGCTACGGCAGCACCGACCTCGACACCCTTGCGGGCAGCACCGGCGCCGCCCTCTACGGCAAGGCCCCCCGCTTCGGCGGCCTGCTCGCCTTCGGGGCCGTCGCCTCGCTGGGCATCCCGGGACTGGCCGGATTCTGGGGCGAGATGCTGGCGATGTTCGGCGCCTTCCGGCCCGCCGCCGGCCTCAGCCGCCCCGCCTTCCTGACGTTCATGGTGCTGGCCGGCCTCGGCACCCTGCTGACCGCCGCCTATCTGCTGCTCGTCGTCCGCCGTGTCTGCATGGGCGGCACCCCGGCGGTCGTGGAGGCCGTCCCCGCGGTCGAGGAAGGCACCGCCACGGCGGCCGAAGCGGTCACCGTGGCCCCGGCCGTACCGGCCCCCGTCATCCCCGACCTCGCGCGCTACGAGTACGCAGCCTGGACGCCCCTCGCCGTCCTCACCGTCCTCGCCGGACTGTGGCCCGCGGCCCTCCTCGGCCTCACCGACCCGGCCGTCCAGCAGCTCCTCGGAGGCGGTAAGTGATGAGCACGGTGACCTCTCTGGTCCAGTCCGTCGACTGGCTCGCCCTCGCCCCGCCCACCATCGCCGCGGCCGTCGCCCTGGTGGTCCTCGTCGCCGACCTCTTCCTCCCGGCGGCCCGCAAGCCGCTGCTGGGGTGGCTGGCGACGGCGGGCCTCGCGCTCGCCGCGCTGTCCCTGCTGCCCCTCCTGAACGGCGACCGCCGCACCTTCTGCCTTCCGGCCCACCCCGACGTGTGCAGTTATGCGGCCGACCCGTTCGCCCTGGTCATCCAGTTCCTGGTGCTCGGCGGGGCGCTGCTGACCGCCCTGCTGTCCATCGACACCCTCAAGGACCAGGACCTGCCCGCGGGCGAGTACTGGTTCCTGCTGCTCTCCTCGGCGTCCGGCGCCGCGCTGCTGCCCGCCTCCAGGGACCTCACCACCCTGGTCATCGCCCTCGAAGTCGCCTCACTGCCCGCCTTCGCCCTGGTCGGCATGCGGCGCGGCGACCGGCTCTCCTCCGAGGCCGCCCTCAAATTCTTCCTGTCCTCGGTGGCCGCCACCGCCGTGATGCTGCTCGGCGTGAGCTTCCTGTACGCGGCCACCGGCAGCCTGCACCTCTCCCGGGTGGCGCACACCCTCACCGACCTCCCCGACCCGCGGCTGGCCACCCTGGCGAGCGCCGGCGTCGCACTCACCCTTGTCGGCTTCGCCTTCAAGACCGCCGCCGCCCCGTTCCACTTCTGGGTGCCGGACACCTACGTCGGCGCGCCGCTCCCCATCGCCGGCTACCTCTCCGTGGTGGGCAAGGCCGTCGGCTTCTCCGGCCTGATCCTCGTCACGGTCCGGGGCTTCCCCTCGTACGCGAACGTCTGGGCCCCGGCACTGGCCGTCCTCGCCGCGCTCACCATGACCGTCGGCAATGTTGCGGCCCTGCGGCAGGACCCCCGCCGCGCGCACAGCGCCGTACGCCTGCTCGCCTGGTCCTCGGTGGGCCAGGCCGGCTACCTGCTGGTCCCGATCGCGGCGGCGGGCTACGCCCACGACCCGGCACACGCCATCGGCTCCACCGTCGCCTACGCCCTGATGTACGCCGCCGTGAATCTCGGCGCCTTCGCCGTGGCGGCCCTGGTGGCCCGTACCCGCCCCGACAACCGCCTCACCGACTACCGGGGCCTGTACGCCCGCCGCCCCCTGGCCGCGCTCGCTCTCGGCTTCTTCCTGCTCTGCCTCGCCGGTCTGCCGCCCGGCATCATCGGCCTGTTCGCCAAGGTCACGGTCTTCTCCGCGGCGGTCGACGCGGGACTGGCCTGGCTCGCCGTGATCATGGCCGTCAATGTCGTGATCGCGCTCTACTACTACCTGCAGTGGACCACGGTCCTCTTCCGGGGTGCCGAGGAAGCAGAGGGCACCGAGACCCCCGAGCCCGCGCCCGCGGGGCACCCGGCCCCCGCCGCGGTCCCGGCCCCCCTCGCCACCGCCATCGCGCTCGCCGCCGTCCTCGGCATCGCCCTCTCCGGCGCTCCGCAGCTCGTCCTGCGCTTCGCCTCCGGGGCGCTGCTGTAGAGCGTGCCGCTGGGATCACCGCGGCCCCGGGGCGATCCGAACGGCACGCCCTGACGGCCGACCGGCGCCGTACGAACCCTCACCGCCGCCCCTACCGCCCCACCGGTCTCCACCCCACCCGTACGGCGGTACGCCCCGCCGGACGCGGCCGTGTGCCCCGCCCGGCCCGCCGCCCGTGCACAAGGGAACCAGGCTCCGTCATCTCGCGTTGACCAGTGAGTAAGGGTCCACTGGAGAGTGGAGAAACGCAGCACAGGGTTCCCCTGCCGCACCGCTTGGAGGGCGTACCGTGCACCGCCGGCACAACGGGCTCAGGACCGCCGTACTCCTCGGGGGACTGTCCGCCCTCATCATCGTCATCGGCAGCCTGTTCGGCCGTACGGGCCTGATCATCGCCGTCGTCGTGGCCCTGGGCACCAACGCCTACGCCTACTGGAACAGCGACAAACTGGCCCTGCGGGCGATGCGCGCCCGCCCGGTCAGCGAGTTCGAGGCGCCACAGCTCTACCGCATGGTCCGTGAGCTCTCGACCGCGGCCCGCCAGCCCATGCCGCGCCTGTACCTCTCCCCGACCCAGGCGCCCAACGCCTTCGCCACCGGCCGCAACCCCCGCAACGCCGCGGTCTGCTGCACCGACGGCATCCTCCAGCTGCTCGACGAACGCGAGCTGCGCGGCGTGATCGGCCATGAGCTCAGCCATGTCTACAACCGCGACATCCTGATCTCCTCCGTCGCGGGCGCGCTGGCCTCCGTCGTGATGTTCCTCGTCAACTTCGCCTGGCTGATTCCCCTGGGCCGGTCCGACGACGACGAGGGCCCCGGCCTCCTCGGCATGCTGCTGATCATGATCCTCGGGCCGGTCGCGGCCTCGGTCATCCAGCTCGCCGTCAGCCGCTCCCGCGAGTACGAGGCGGATGCCGCGGGCGCCCAGCTCACCGGCGACCCGCTGGCCCTGGCCGCCGCCCTGCGCAAGCTGGAGGCCGGAACCCGGCAGCTCCCGCTCCCGCCCGAGCCGCGCCTGGAAACCGCCGGCCACATGATGATCGCCAACCCGTTCCGGGGCGACGGCCTGTCCCGGCTGTTCTCCACCCACCCCCCGATGCGCGAGCGGATCGCCCGCCTCGAACAGATGGCGGGCCACCGCCCCTGACGCCTGGGGGACCGGTGGCCGTCATCGGGCGCCCGTCGCATCATGAACGCAACGATTCACCGGGCTCAGCGCGTCTAGCACGGCAGATACATTCTCCGCCGTGCCCGTGGAAGGCTGTTGATCATGAAGTTCATCCTTAACGTCCTCTGGCTGGTCCTCAGCGGCTTGTGGCTGGCGATCGGTTACGTCGTCGCGGGCATCATCTGCTGCATCCTGATCATCACGATCCCCTTCGGCATCGCGTCCTTCCGGATCGCGGGCTACGCCCTGTGGCCCTTCGGCCGTACGACCGTCGTGCGCGAGGACTCCGGCGTCGGCTCGGCGATCGGCAATGTCATCTGGATCATCTTCGCGGGCTGGTGGCTGGCCCTGGGGCACATCATCACGGGCATCGCCCTGTGCGTGACGATCATCGGGATCCCCTTCGGCATCGCCAACTTCAAGATGATCCCGGTCTCCCTCATGCCCCTGGGCCGCGACATCGTCCCCACGGACGAGCCCTTCGCCGCCCGCTGACCGCCCGCCCGCCGGCCCCTCGTCCTCAGACCCGTACGAGCCCCCGAGGGGCCACATACCGCCGGAACCCGGCCCCGGGCCCGGCAGCAGAACGGCCTTGCGCCTCACGAGAAGTCGTCATGTCACGCCCCTGCTATCTCAACCGAACTTGAGGTCAAGCACTCCATGGGGCCGCTCCGGTATCCCCGCCCCGACACACCGGTGGGGCGGCACGCCGAAGCGCGCCGCCCCATCCCGTGGCACCCGAAAGCCGGGCCGCTAGCGGTAGTTCACGAACTGCAGGGCGAAGTCCAGGTCCTTGCCCTTGAGCAGCTGCTGCACCGCCTGCAGGTCGTCCCGGCTCTTCGAGCTGACCCGCAGCTCGTCGCCCTGCACCTGTGCCTTGACGCCCTTCGGGCCCTCGTCACGGATGATCTTGGCGACCTTCTTGGCGTTGTCCTGCGAGATCCCCTCCTCGATCGAGGCGAAGATCTTGTACTCCTTGCCCGAGGCCTGCGGCTCGCCGGTGTCCAGCGCCTTCAGGGAGATCCCGCGCTTGACCAGCTTGGACTGGAAGATGTCGAGCACGGCCTTCACCCGCTCCTCGGCGTTGGCCCGCATCTCGATCTTCTCGCCCGACCACTCGATCGACGCGCCCACGCCCTTGAAGTCGTAGCGCTGCGAGATCTCCTTGGCGGCCTGGTTGAGGGCGTTGTCGACCTCCTGCCGCTCTACCTTCGAGACGATGTCGAAACTGGAGTCGGCCATGTTGAGTTGGCTCCTCGTACGTAGATCCGTCAGGGGCGCGGCCCTTCCCGGGCCGCCTGCCAAGCCTAGTCACCCGGCCAAGATCCAGCGCTCCCGAATCGAGTGGCGAACCACCCCCGGCCATCGGGTATGGTTTACGTCGTTGCCACGGAGCACCGCCGCACAGCGGGTCTCCCGGCAGCAAACCCTGGCGGTGTGCCCGAGCGGCCAAAGGGAGCAGACTGTAAATCTGCCGGCTCAGCCTTCCCAGGTTCGAATCCTGGCGCCGCCACAGGTGGTGAAACGGCCCCCGATCTGCGGAAACGCGGATCGGGGGCCGTTTCCTTTCCGAGTGCTCCGAGTGCTCCGAGTGACCCAGCCGTTCACCTGTTGTCGACCTCACACGGCCCCCACCGTCCCGTAGCAGCGCCGCAACTGCCGAGGCCGACGCCCACGCTGGAAGCCGGTCAGCAGCGAACGACGGGCCCCGGCCCGCACCGGCGGACCGGGGCCCGGTGCCTTCGCATTCCCGGCGGACGCCTTACCCCCGCTGCGCCGCCGACACCGCCCGCACCGCATCCACCACCGGCACATCCCCGCTGATCAGCTCCAACGTCCGGCCGATGGTGGCCGGTTCATCGAGCAGCGCCATCAGGGTGGCCGCGACATCGTCGCGGGGGACCGTACCGGGACCGGTCTTCTCGGCCAGCGTCACCCGGCCCGTTCCGGGGTCGTTCGTCAGCCTGCCGGGCCGCAGGATCGTCCAGTCCAGGCCGGCGCGGGAGCGGATGTCCGCGTCCGCTGCGGCTTTGGCCCGCAGATATGCGGCGAAGACCGGGTCGGTGCCCTCGGGGGGCTCGCGGTCCGCACCCATGGAGGAGATGACGAGGAAGCGCCGTACGCCCGCCGCCTCGGCCGCGTCCGCGAAGAGCACCGCCGCGCCGCGATCCACCGTTTCCTTGCGTTCGATACCGCTGCCCGGTCCCGCACCCGCCGCGAAGACGGCCGCGTCGGCGCCCTCCATGTGCCGGGCGACGTCCTGCACCGACGCCGACTCCAGGTCGCAGACCACCGGCTCGGCTCCAGCGGCCAGCAAATCGCCGGCCTGTTCCGGCCGGCGGATGATGCCCGCGACCTCGTCCCCGCGCCCGGCGAGCAACCGCTCCAGCCGCAGCGCGATCTGACCATGTCCACCTGCGATGACAATGCGCATGATCCCGACCGTACGCCGAAGCGCCGTGGCAGAGCGCGGGACCGGCCGGGTGCCGGTTGCTTCTCGCCGCCGTGGCTCAGCGCTGCGACTGCCGCGGCAGCTCCAGCGCCACCTCCGCCGCCGAGTCGCAGTACTCCCGCACCGCACTGGTACGGGCGACCACCCGCCCGCGGTGGATCACGATCCGGCTGTAGGCCAGCGAGAGCACCCCGGCGATCCGCTCGCCGCGCACCGCCAGCAGCTCCGCGGGGAAGCCCGCCTCGACGCGTACCTCCGGCAGGCCCAGCGTCGCCCGCGCCGCCGAACTCACCGTCTCGTACGCCGCCTCAGGCGTGGCCTCCCCCAGGGAGGCCAGGAGATAGGCGGCCTCCAGAGGGTCGCCGCGCCCCACCGGGTTCGCCACGTCCCGCAGCGCCCCGCTGCCCGCCGCCACCCGCACCCCGGCCGCCCGCAACAGCCGTACGGGCGCCGGCCGCGACACCCGCGAGCCGTACCGCTCCAGCCCCGTGCAATCGCCCTGCGGCAGACAGATGACGGCGACCCCGGCGGCCGCCAGCTGTTCGGCGACCCGCGCCGCCACGCTCCGCGGCATCCGCGCCATCCCGGCGCACGGCCCGAGGGCGACGCCCGGCCGCAGCCCGCCGGACATCGCCGCGAACCGTGCCAGCCGCGCCGGATCGTCACCGTCGGTGTGCAGATCCACCGGACAGCCCTGCTCCCCGGCCAGCTCCAGGACCGTCTCGACATACCCGGCCGGGTCCGGGTCGAGATCCGGACAGCCGCCGATGACCGAGGCGCCCATCTTCACGGCATCCCGCAGCATCGCCAGCCCGTCCGCACCGGCCACCCCGGTCAGCACCCGCGGCACCGCGACCGCCGCCAGATCGGCCAGCCCGCGCAGCGACCTGCGGGCCTGCAGCACCGCCTCCAGCGAACGCAGGCCCTGTACGTCGCCGATCCGGACGTGACTGCGGGAAGCGGTGGCGCCGTGCCCCAGCTGCAGCAGCGCGGCCTCGGTCGTCCGGCGCTGGACGTCCTCGGGGGAGCCGGAGGCGGGGCCGTCGGAGTCCGCCGTCAGGGCGGTGTCGCAGTGCGCATGCGGTTCGACGGGGGCGGGGAGCAGGAGGTAGCCGGCGAGATCGACGCGGGCACCCTGCGGGGCGAGGCTGCCGGCCGTTCCGACGGCTTCGATGCGTCCGCCGCCGAGCCGTACGTCCACCGTCCGGCCGTCGGCGAGCCGGGCACCGCACAGCACCAGCGCGCCGCTGTCCGACCTCGCGTAGTGGCCGGCGCCGCCGGGCTTTCCCGGCTGGGGCTGCGGCGAACTGCTGTCGGACATCGCGCTCCTCGAAGCCACCGGCGTGCAAGATCACGCAGCGTTCTTCCGAGCCTAGGGCGCTGCTGGGAGAGCTTCGCGCAGGCGCGAAATAGTCGTACCGGTGTGGTGCGCGGGGCCGTTGAGGCACGGCCCGGATACGGATTTCACGTTTGGCGGCGGGCCGTGTAATGTCTTCATCGCTCGCCCCAATAGCTCAGTCGGCAGAGCGTCTCCATGGTAAGGAGAAGGTCTACGGTTCGATTCCGTATTGGGGCTCTGATGTGTGAGGTACCTCGTCTTCGGGCGGGGGACTCTTGCATCACAGCGGTGTAGCTCAGTCGGTAGAGCAAGCGGCTCATAATCGCTGTGTCACCGGTTCAAGTCCGGTCACCGCTACTGACAGTAGCCGATTGTGGGGTCGGTCCTCCGATCGGCTACTCTTTTATGCGTTAATCCGACCACCCGTCCGTCCAAGGAGCACTCACGTGGCTGCCACCGACGTCCGCCCGAAGATCACGCTGGCCTGCGTGGAGTGCAAGGAGCGGAACTACATCACCAAGAAGAACCGGCGTAATGACCCGGACCGTCTTGAGATGAAGAAGCACTGCCCCCGCTGCAAGTCGCACACCGCGCACCGCGAGACGCGATAACACAGGCTCGTCCGTGAGGCCGTCCCCATTTGTGGGGGCGGCCTCACGGCGTTATCACCATCAGTACAGGGAGGTTGCGAGCCCATGGCGCTCGACCAGTCTTTTGTCGGACGCACGTACCCGCCCACCGACCCGTACGAGGTCGGCCGGGAAAAGATCCGCGAATTCGCCGAGGCGATCGGTGACACCAACCCCGCTTACACGGACACCGATGCGGCCAAGGCACTCGGGCACTCCGATGTGATCGCGCCGCCGACCTTTGTGTTTGCGATCACCTTCAAGGCCGCGGGGCAGGTCATCGAGGATCCGCAACTGGGCCTGGACTACAGCCGGGTGGTGCACGGCGACCAGAAGTTCGCCTACACCCGGCCGGTGCGCAGCGGGGACCGGCTGAGCGTCACCTCCACCATCGAGGCCATCAGGACCATGGCGGGCAACGACATCATCGACATCCGCGGTGAGGTGCACGACGAGGCGGGCGAACATGTCGTGACCGCCTTCACCAAGCTGGTGGCCCGCGCCGCGAAGGAGGCCTGAGATGACCGCCAAGATTTCTTACGACGAGGTCGAGGTCGGTACGGAACTCCCGGCGCAGGCCTTCCCCGTGAGCCGCGCCACGCTCGTCCAGTACGCGGGCGCCTCCGGCGACTTCAACCCGATCCACTGGAACGAGAAGTTCGCCAAGGAGGTCGGACTGCCGGACGTCATCGCCCACGGCATGTTCACCATGGCCGAGGCGATCCGTGTGGTCACCGACTGGGCCGGCGACCCCGGTGCGGTCGCTGAGTACGGCGTGCGCTTCACCAAGCCCGTCGTCGTGCCCAACGACGAGACCGGTGCACTGATCGAGGTCAGCGCCAAGGTCGCCGCCAAGCTGGACGACGACGCCCGTACGGTCCGCGTCGACCTCACCGCGATGAGTGCGGGCCAGAAGGTGCTGGGCATGTCCCGCGCCGTGGTCCGCCTCGCCTGATCCGCTGCCGCCGGGGGCGGGCGGCCGAGGACAGCCGGACCGCCCCCGTACCCTTGGGCGCGTGCAGGAACTCCACGACGCCCCCCTCGCCCCGCTGACCACCTTCCGCCTCGGCGGCCCGGCAACCCGCCTCGTCACGGCCACCACCGACGACGAGGTGATCGCGGCGGTCCGGGCGGCCGACGAAGCCGGGACCCCGTTGCTGATCATCGGCGGCGGCAGCAATCTCGTCATCGGCGACAAGGGCTTCGACGGCACGGCCCTGCGCCTCGCCACTCGCGGCTTCGCGCTCGACGGCACGGACCTCACGCTCGCCGCCGGCGAGAACTGGTCCGACGCGGTCGCCCGTACGGTCGAGGCCGGACTGGCCGGTGTGGAGTGCCTGGCCGGCATCCCCGGCTCGGCGGGCGCCACCCCGATCCAGAACGTGGGCGCGTACGGCCAGGAGGTCTCCGCGACGATCACCGAGGTCGTCGCCTACGACCGCCGCACCGGCGAGACCGTCACGATCCCCAACGAGGAGTGCGGCTTCTCGTACCGTCACAGCCGCTTCAAGCAGCACCCGGACCGGTTCGTGGTGCTGCGGGTGCGCTTCGCCCTGGAGGACGCGGGAGGCCTCTCCGCGCCCCTGAAGTACGCCGAGACCGCCCGCGCCCTCGGCGTCGGTGCCGGAGACCGGGTCCCGGCCGCCGTCGCCCGGGAGACCGTTCTGGCGCTGCGCGCCGGCAAGGGCATGGTGCTGGACGCCGAGGACCACGACACCTGGTCGGCCGGCTCCTTCTTCACCAACCCGATCCTCACCGAGGCCGAGCACGCCGTCTTCGTCCAGCGCGTCCAGGACCGCCTCGGACCCGATGTCGCCCCGCCCGCCTTCCCGGCCGGCGAGGGCCTGGTGAAGACCTCCGCGGCCTGGCTCATCGACCGCGCCGGCTTCACCAAGGGCTACGGCAGCGGCCCGGCCCGCATCTCGACCAAGCACACCCTCGCGCTCACCAACCGCGGCAGGGCCACCACCGAGGACCTGCTCGCACTGGCCCGCGAGGTCCGCGACGGCGTCCATGCGGCCTTCGGCGTCACGCTCGTCAACGAGCCGGTCACGGTCGGCGTCAGCCTCTAGGGGCGCTACGCGGCCAGCCAGGCGTCGATCTCCGCCAGCAGCCGCTGCTGCTCGTCCTGCGGGGCGCGTGAGCCGCGGATCGACTGCCGGGCCAGTTCGGCCAGTTCGGCGTCCGTGAAGCCGTGTGCGGTGCGGGCGATCTCGTACTGCGCGGCCAGCCGCGCGCCGAACAGCAGCGGATCGTCCGCGCCCAGCGCCATCGGCACCCCCGCGTCGAAGAGCGTCCGCAGCGGCACGTCCTCCGGCTTCTCGTAGACCCCCAGCGCCACGTTCGACGCCGGGCACACCTCGCAGGTCACCCCGCGCGAGGCCAGCCGGCGCAGCAGCACGGGATCCTCCGCGGCCCGTACGCCGTGCCCCACCCGGCCGGCGTGCAGATCGTCCAGGCAGTCCCGGACGCTCGCCGGCCCCGACAGCTCACCGCCGTGCGGTGCCGCCAGCAGACCGCCCTCCCGGGCGATGGCGAAGGCGCGGTCGAAGTCCCGGGCGAAACCCCGGCGTTCGTCGTTGGACAGTCCGAAACCGATCACCCCCTGGTCGGCGTAGCGCACCGCGAGACGCGCCAGTGTGCGGGCGTCCAGGGGGTGCTTCATGCGGTTCGCGGCGACCACGACGCGGATGCCGAGCCCGGTGTCACGGGAGGCGCCGTGCACCGCGTCCAGGATGATCTCCAGGGCCGGGATCAGCCCGCCCAGCCGCGGTGCGTACGAGGTCGGGTCGACCTGGATCTCCAGCCAGCGCGACCCGTCGCGGACGTCCTCCTCGGCGGCCTCGCGGACCAGCCGCCGGATGTCCTCGGGCTCCCGCAGACACGACCGCGCGATGTCGTACAGCCGCTGGAAGCGGAACCAGCCGCGCTCGTCCGTGGCCCGCAGCTTGGGCGGCTCCCCGCCCCGCAGGGCCTCCGGCAGATGGACGCCGTACTTCTCGGCCAGTTCCAGCAGTGTCGCGGACCGCATCGACCCGGTGAAGTGCAGGTGCAGATGGGCCTTCGGCAAACGGCGCAGGTCTCGAATAGCGGCTCCGCCGCTGGCACGAACACTCTCCATCCCAAGATCTTGCCGCATCCGGGCGGCACGCGGGTAGGCCCTTTCCCGAAGGGGTGTCCGGGGGAACGCGCGAGCGGGCGCCCGGAAGGCTCCGGACGCCCGCTGCGCGACCACCTACGGCGCTCCGCAGGTGGCATCGATCACTTGGCCTCGGCCAGCAGCTTCTGGATGCGCGACACGCCCTCGACCAGGTCCTCATCGCCCAGCGCGTACGAAAGCCGCAGGTAGCCGGGGGTGCCGAAGGCCTCACCCGGGACGACGGCGACCTCCGCCTCCTCCAGGATCAGCTCGGCCAGCTCGACGCTGCTCTGCGGGCGCTTGCCGCGGATCTCCTTGCCGAGGATCTCCTTGACCGACGGGTACGCGTAGAACGCGCCCTCCGGCTCCGGGCACAGCACGCCGTCGATCTCGTTGAGCATCCGCACGATCGTCTTGCGGCGCCGGTCGAAGGCGACCTTCATCTCCTCGACGGCCGTCAGATCGCCGGAGACCGCCGCGATGGCCGCGGCCTGCGAGACGTTGGACACGTTGGACGTGGCGTGCGACTGGAGGTTCGCGGCGGCCTTGATGACGTCCTTGGGGCCGATCGCCCAGCCCACCCGCCAGCCGGTCATCGCGTACGTCTTCGCCACGCCGTTGACGACGATGCACTTGTCGCGCAGCTCGGGCACGACCACCGGCAGCGACGAGAACTCGGCATCGCCGTAGACCAGGTGCTCGTAGATCTCGTCGGTCAGCACCCACAGGCCGTGCTCGGCGGCCCAGCGGCCGACCGCCTCGACCTGCTCGCGGGTGTAGACCGCACCGGTCGGGTTCGACGGCGACACGAAGAGCAGCACCTTGGTGCGGTCCGTACGGGCCGCCTCCAGCTGCTCGACGTTCACGCGGTAGCCGGTGGTCTCGTCGGCGACCACATCGACCGGCACACCGCCCGCGAGCCGGATCGACTCGGGGTAGGTGGTCCAGTACGGGGCCGGGACGATGACCTCGTCACCCGGGTCGAGGATCGCCGCGAACGCCTCGTAGATGGCCTGCTTGCCGCCGTTCGTCACCAGGACGTTCGCGGCCTCGATCTCGTAGCCGGAGTCGCGCAGCGTCTTCGCGGCGATCGCGGTCTTCAGCTCGGGGAGGCCGCCGGCCGGGGTGTAGCGGTGGTACTTCGGGTTGCGGCAGGCCTCGATCGCCGCCTCGACGATGTAGTCGGGCGTGGGGAAGTCGGGCTCACCGGCGCCGAAGCCGATCACCGGGCGCCCGGCGGCCTTGAGGGCCTTCGCCTTGGCGTCCACGGCGAGGGTCGCTGACTCGGAGATCGAACCGACCCGGGCCGAGACCCGGCGGTCGGTGGGGGACGATGCGGAAGGGGTTGCAGCGCTCATATATGCATCGTTGCAGACCTCTGACGAGCCCGGCACACGGGTTTGCGGGCACCACCCGGGAGGATCCTGTTCGACGCCCGGCTCCGAACCACGTACACTCGCTGACCGTTGGCTCCCAACAGGTCGCCGCGGCGCACGCACTTAGTGCAGTCGACCGCATGCGGTAGGTTGGGGGAACCACAAAGGGTCGTAGCTCAATTGGTAGAGCACTGGTCTCCAAAACCAGCGGTTGGGGGTTCAAGTCCCTCCGGCCCTGCTACACGCACTCTCCACCGCAGTGCGTGCACGCGTACGTATGAAATGCACCGCCGTGCGGCTCAACCGGGCGCGGCACGGCCACGACCCGGATTCAGGTGAGGACGAGTGACGGACGCCCTGGGCTCCATCGACATGCCTGAGCGCGGTCGTTCCGAGGACGAGACCGCGGAATCCCAGAAGAAGCCCCGCCGCGGCGGCAAGCGCGGCAAGAAGGGCCCCTTCGCCCGGCTCGCGCTCTTCTACCGCCAGGTTGTGGCGGAACTCCGCAAGGTCGTATGGCCCTCGCGTAGCCAGTTGTCGACGTACACCAGCGTGGTGATCGTCTTTGTTGTCATCATCATCGGTCTCGTAACCGTGATTGACTTGGGAATCAACCGAGTCGTCGGGTACGTCTTCGGCTGATCCCGCGGAGGGCGCCTCAGCGGGCGCCCCTTTCGCATGTTCAACCCCTTGAAGCCAGGAAGAAGCAGCCACCGTGTCTGACCCGAACCTGAACGACGCCGCCGACTCCGCCGAGACGGCAGCGGCCGACGTTGACGCGGCGGCCTCGGCCGAGGTCGAGGGCGACGACACCGCGCTTGAGATCGTCGAGGCCGTCGACGAGGTCGACGAGCTCGACGCCGAGGACGCTGCCGCCGGCGAGCCCGCCGAGACGGCCGCGGTGCACGTCGAAGAGGATGCCGAGGCCACGGCCGAGGTCGCCGAGGACGAGGAGCCGGAGCCGGTCGACCCGGTGACCGCCCTCCGCGACGAACTCCGCGGCCTCCCCGGCGAGTGGTACGTCATCCACACCTACGCGGGCTACGAGAACCGCGTGAAGACCAACCTTGAGCAGCGCGCCGTCTCGCTGAACGTCGAGGACTTCATCTTCCAGGCCGAGGTGCCGCAGGAAGAGGTCGCGCAGATCAAGAACGGCGAGCGCAAGACCATCCGCCAGAACAAGCTCCCGGGCTATGTGCTCGTGCGCATGGATCTGACGAACGAGTCCTGGGGCGTCGTCCGCAACACCCCCGGTGTCACCGGCTTCGTCGGCAACGCCTACGACCCCTACCCGCTGACGCTGGACGAGATCGTCAAGATGCTCGCCCCGGAGGCCGAGGAGAAGGCCGCCAAGGAGGCCGCCGCGGCCGAGGGCAAGCCGGCGCCGTCCCGCAAGGTCGAGGTCCAGGTGCTGGACTTCGAGGTGGGCGACTCCGTCACCGTCACCGACGGTCCGTTCGCGACGCTGCAGGCGACGATCAACGAGATCAACGCCGACTCGAAGAAGGTCAAGGGCCTCGTCGAGATCTTCGGCCGCGAGACCCCGGTCGAGCTCAGCTTCGACCAGATCCAGAAGAACTAGGTTCTTCCGGACCACCAGCCAAACCGACCAGGTCAGACGGGCTCACAGCCGGTCTGACCTGCTCGGTTTTTGGCCGCGCGACGATACCCGTTATCGTGGTGCGGTATGCCTCCATCCGGATGACCGGATGGCTCGGCGAAAAACCTCTCACTAGGACCCGGAGAGAGCATGCCTCCCAAGAAGAAGAAGGTCACGGGGCTTATCAAGCTCCAGATCAGCGCCGGCGCCGCAAACCCGGCTCCGCCGGTCGGCCCCGCGCTGGGTCAGCACGGCGTCAACATCATGGAGTTCTGCAAGGCCTACAACGCCGCGACCGAGTCGCAGCGTGGCATGGTCGTGCCGGTGGAGATCACGGTCTACGAGGACCGTTCCTTCACCTTCATCACCAAGACCCCGCCGGCCGCGAAGCTCATCCTGAAGGCCGCGGGCGTGGACAAGGGCTCCGGCGAGCCGCACAAGACCAAGGTCGCCAAGATCAGCCGCGACCAGGTCCGCGACATCGCCACCACCAAGATGCCCGACCTGAACGCCAACGACCTGGACGCCGCCGAGAAGATCATCGCCGGCACCGCCCGTTCCATGGGCATCACGGTCGAGGGCTGATCCTCAGCCCCTCTGGCACCACCCGTGGCAGGACCAGGCGCTGGTCCGCACCACGACTCCACCCACTGCATCAGGAGCAGAAGTGAAGCGCAGCAAGACTCTTCGCACCGCGGACGCGAAGATCGACCGGGAGCGCGTGTACGCCCCGCTCGAGGCCGTCCGTCTCGCCAAGGACACCACGTCCGTCAAGTTCGACGCGACCGTCGAGGTCGCCATGCGTCTGGGTGTCGACCCGCGCAAGGCCGACCAGATGGTCCGTGGCACCGTGAACCTCCCGCACGGCACCGGTAAGACCGCCCGGGTCCTGGTCTTCGCGACCGGTGACCGTGCTGCGGCCGCGGAAGCCGCCGGCGCCGACATCGTCGGCTCGGACGAACTGATCGACGAGGTCTCCAAGGGCCGTCTGGACTTCGACGCCGTCGTCGCCACCCCGGACCTCATGGGCAAGGTCGGCCGCCTCGGCCGCGTGCTCGGTCCGCGTGGTCTGATGCCGAACCCGAAGACCGGCACCGTCACCCCGGATGTCGCCAAGGCTGTCACCGACATCAAGGGCGGCAAGATCGAGTTCCGCGTGGACAAGCACGCGAACCTCCACTTCATCATCGGCAAGGTCTCCTTCGACGAGACCAAGCTGGTGGAGAACTACGCCGCGGCGCTCGAGGAGATCAACCGCCTCAAGCCGTCCGCCGCCAAGGGCCGCTACATCAAGAAGGCGACCATCACCACCACGATGGGCCCCGGCATCCCGCTGGACGCCAACCGCACCCGCAACCTCCTCGTCGAGGACGAGGCCGTCTGATCTCCCTGATCGACGCCTCGTAGCGCGTGATTCATGCGTCAGGCCCCGTTTCTCCCCTGTGGAGGGACGGGGCCTGACACATGTGCGGTCAGTGGTCTGCACTACAGTCGCCCCCGAGGTCCGTAGAAATGATTTAAGGGGGAGCCTCAAGTGCGTAGCACGCGTATAGCCGCCGCCGTGGCGGGTGCCGTGATTCTGGTGGGCGGTCTGAGCGCCTGCAACAACAACGACGGCGGCAAGGCGTCCGGCGGCGGGAGCAGCAGCAGCGGCGGGAGCAGCGATGCGGGCGGGAAGCAGGACCCGGCGCAGAACCCGGCGGACGCGCTGAAGGCGGCCCAGCAGGCGACCGAGGGCAAGAAGACCGCGAAGATCGACGGCTCCACGACCACGGCCCTCGCCGGCAAGCAGGTGAAGCAGTCCACCAAGGGCGGGCTGGACTGGACGCAGGGCATGCGGATGAACGTGGCGAACACCATGGACGCCGGGGGGAGCCCCGGTAAGCCGATCAAGGCCATCTACACCGCGGACGCCGTGTACATGAACATGGGCGCCGCCATGCCGGGTGGCGGCGGCAAGCCCTGGACGAAGTACTCGTACTCCCTCCTCTCGAAGAAGCTGGGTGGCTCGGGCACCCTGTTCCAGGAAGCGCTGCAGAACGCCAACCCGAGCCAGCCGATCGAGCTGCTGGCCGCCTCCGGCTCGGCCAAGGCCGTCGGCAAGGAGAACGTCAACGGCGTCCAGGCGACGCACTACACCGGCACCATCACGCTGGACCAGCTGAGCGGCAAGCTCGGCAAGGACCTCCGCGACATGATCCGCAAGCAGTTCGCGAAGGGCGGCGCGAAGAGCGAGCAGCTCGACGTCTGGATCGACTCGAACAACCTGCTGGTCAAGAAGAGGGAGAAGCTCGGCGGCAAGCAGCCCAGCGACTCCACCGCGCTCTACACGGACTACGGCACCAAGGTCGACGTGGCCCCGCCGCCGGCGGGCCAGACGGCGACCGCGCCCGGCGCCTGACCGGTAGCCGCGCACAGATGACGGCGTGGGCGGGGGGGGTGGGGGTCGGCCCCCCCCCCCCCCTATTCGGTGACGTCCACCAGGCCCCGTTTATTTTCGTAATGCCCAAAAACCAGGTGTTTGGT